>JAJHQS010000064.1 GCA_020833225.1 Desulfurococcaceae archaeon | reverse complement strand
TATTAAAACTCTAGAAATTAGTACTCAGGTAGAAGAATCTTTAAGAAAGATTTTTGAGAAACTACTATTAGAACACCCTCACGTAGTTATATGGGGGATTATTGCAGGAATACTACTACTAATCTCACTAGTTCTCGGTTTAATTGGTTATTGGGCTCGTTTTATACCTGGTGCTAGGAGACTTGGGAGAGCTAGAGTGGAATTTAGTACTGCTTCAACATTAGTGTGGATTGGGTATTTCTGGGGTTACTTAGTATTCTTAATAATGACGCTTATTGGTCTCGGAATATTAGTGTATGCTATATTTACACAGAGTATTTTCGGGATCTTCGTGACGAGTATAGGTATTTTAACTGGGTTTATTATAGCAGCAATATTAGTGCTTATTGGTTATATTGGGTTAATAATATTAGTATTTAAGCTCTATGAATTTGAGAAAAACACATTATATTTTATCACAGCTATTTTACTAATAGTAAGTTTAATTCTAAGATTTACTAGTTTCATACCATATATAGGGCTCTTCATGGCAATAGGAACTAGTATATTGAGCTTTATAGCGTGGATTTTACTATATATAGCACTAGGAGAAAGCATTAAGAGAGCGGAAAGTCAATTAACACCACCAACACCTCCAACTCAACAAATGCCTCCACCACTATAAGTGTTCTCTATTAAATAAATATCATTCAGGTTAAACTATTTACTCTAAAAGCTGTCAAATTCATTGTCGTGATGTATTTTAATAGTATTTCTAGTAGACTATTGTTGTTAATTTTACTATGCAAACACTGACAACTACTATCTAGTATTACAGTAGCTATTTTTATGAGCAAATATGATATAGGTAAAATAAGAATTAACGTGCAATACGTCAATTGGTTACTTAGCCACATAAGGTGAATTCTACAGAGTACTGTGCAGAAACATGAGTAAATCGATATTTAACTCTCACATGTAAAGTAGCTCTCTTTATCTAGGAGATTAAGTTGAAACTTAATGTTTCAGCTTCTATAGGTATTCTTAGTTTAAGTTTCTCTCTATTTGTGTGAAATGTTTTAATCTAATTTATGTGTTTACGTATTTAGAGTGTTTCTTGTATAGATTTCATGACTTTAAAGAGGCTTTTTACAAATGATGAGAAGCGTTATTTGATCGGGGAAATAGAGAGGTTAAGTGCCCTCTACGAGGTCGCATGGAGAACTAATCCCTTAAGGCCTGAAGAAATCAAGTTCATTAAGGGGGTTATTAGATAGGTTAAAAGAGAAGCCTATTGAAGAGATAGATTTGTGGAGACTCGAGAAAATAGTTGAGATCGCTGATAGACTTACAAGAGAAGAATCATTTAGATTAGCATTTGAACTCTGGATGAAAGCATACAGCATGTAAAAGCGTGATAACATGTAGTGAAAACTAGTAGGTTATTCACCTTTTCCACAGATAATTAAGTAAGGCTTTAGGGTAAAAATGGTTAAAAAACTTATGGGGAGTACGGTTTAAAGCTCTGAAAAAGAAAAAGCGGAGTGAGACTGCTTAAGAGAACATGTTCTTCAAGCGTTTAGTTATAAGATTAGAGAGTTTAATGTTATTGTTTGTTAGTTTTCATGGTATTAATTACGGCCATAATGCCATCGCTTGTTAATAGTTTAATTCGCATTTAATAAATGCTAGTCTACTTACCGTTGAAGCTGATATTAGTTAGAGGATATTTTGAGTACCCGCGTAGTATGAGACGGGGAGAAATCGGATCACTTTTAACCCGTTAAAAGTAACTATTTGTACTTATTTGCGTAAAGTACTTAAGAAGATCTAGAGGACATGATCCACTCATGAACATGGGTTAGGTTTATTTAATGAACAAAGACGATTAGTGACAGCAAAATTACCATGTAACATTCAATATAGCAGTAAAGTTGCTACTGTTTATCAAGTCGAAACCATGCTCCTTATCTAAGTAAATATTCAATCAACATGTACACGAGTTTAACTACTATAGGCCTTTACATGCATTAACGAACCGTGTTAGATAATCTCCTTAAAACCCTCTATATAACTAGAAACCGCTGGTGTTTTGAGTGCACGTTAAACCTTAGTCGCCAAGAGGATATCTAACTACCCTTATAACTCCATCTTTTAATGATGTAAACTAATTAGAGGTTTTTTATCAGGGCTTATAGAACTTCAACTCAGAAATAGTGTAAAAGGCTTCTTTACACTCGGAACTTGTAGTGAGGGATTGTTATTACCTGTTAAGAAGGGAATGCTGGTTTTAGATATAATTGCTGAAAACATTTCCTCGGATTTTCTCATAATTAATATTGTGTATGCTCTGAGCATTAAGGGTAGCGTAAAGCTGATTAAACGCTCTATTGATATTATTAATATTGATATTAGAGTAAATAAAGCGCCTTCTTACCTCAAAGTGTCCTATGAGATTTAATGAGATTTAATCAATTACAAATTTGTTCTAATATCTAGATTTAACCTACTATGTAGTAGCTTAGTCTATGAGGATGAAATATTTAAAACTTTAAAATCCCCCTACTAGTAGTTTTATTCGTGAGGTGGTAATTTGAAAATCATAGATATCCACATGCATTTCGGTGAGTGTAAAATAACTGGCTTCAAGATATCAGAGGAGGAGTTAGTGAAATATATTGAGAGTTATAAAGTTACAGCAGTAATTGTTCAACCATTTCCAGGTTGTCCAGATTTCATTGCCACACATAATGAAATATTTAAACTAGGGAGGAAGTATCAAGGTAGAGTGCTAGGATTATCTAGCGTTAATCCATTCTTCGAGGAGGAATTTGTACGCAGAGAGCTAGAGAGAACACTCGGAGAATTAGGATTTGTTGGAATAAAAATACATACAGCTACTCACGCAATATCCCCAACGCATCCTAGAGCAACACTAATATTTGATATAGCTAAGAAGTACAAGGTTCCCGTAATGATTCATACAGGTCCAGGCCCATTCTCAGACCCCGCACTAGTCGCTCCAAGAGCCGAGGAATACCCTGATGTCAAAATAATCCTAGCACACGCTGGGTTTGGTATTTATGCTAATACAGCTCTATTACTCGCTAAGAAGTATGAGAACATATATTTAGAGACTTCTTGGAGTTACGTGTATGACTTAGATGCGTTTATAAAGAGTGTTCCCGATAAAGTCTTATTTGGAACAGATTTAATCGAGAACGCCCCTGTTGAATACGCTAAACTAAATGGATTAAGAATATCAGATGAGTTGAGAGAGAAAATATTATACTTAAATGCTAAAAATGTGTTTAATCTCAAGATCTAGAACACGTACTATTAAAAGATTCTCTGAACATAACTTTTTGTTCTTTTCCTATAGAACCCTTAATTACTCTATGTATCTTTCTTCTTAGATTTTTAATACTATCTTCTTCTTAGTGAGAACACTCATTAAATTTTTATACTTTCACCTCCTTAATGTATGGAACTTGTTAATAGGTCGTAATAATATATTTTAATTTTGTATTATTTTCTAAGATATCTTCATGTCTAAATATTAATTTATCTTCTGTGATTAAATCCCTATCAGTAGATATAGCTGGAGCTATTATAACACCGTCAATGTAGTCTTTTATGAGCTTATAGAGATCAAAGAAAAATGTAATGTATAAATACAATCATGTACTTTACTCATTAAAACGCGTTATCTAGGCTAATTGGGTCTTTAATCATCTACTATAGAATAGTTTAGAAGAGTGTGTTTTTAAGGATTTAAGAACACTTCATATTTAAATTGACAACTTTTTAAGTTTTACTAGTGATTTGTGATTCTAGCTCGTGGTGGGCTTTTTGGGTAGTTCTACTGAGTGGGTTAAGGAGTTTTTT
>JAJHQS010000063.1 GCA_020833225.1 Desulfurococcaceae archaeon | reverse complement strand
TCTCTCAGAGTCTTCTGAGAACTGGGTATGTTATAAAGAATATTGCTAATCCACATGTAAATGAAATTATTAATTGGAGTAGTGTATTAGCATACCATAGATCATAATATGTGTATCCAGATTGTAGTAGGAGTATTAGTGGTGGTATTAAGAGTAGTGGTGATAGTGTTTCATAGTGTCTCCAAGAATAAATTTTTCTCAGTGTTCTAGGTAAACTCTTCTTGGCAATAATTGAAGCTGTGAGAAATGAGAGTAGTATTGCTAGTAGTGGTAGTATTGAGATCTCTATTTTACGAGTATATATTACTAGTAGTGTGAGAGTTAAGAGTAAAAGACCTGGTGAGAGCTCTAATAGTAATTTAAGTAGTGGTGAGAAATACTTATATCTCACTATATACCACCATAACATATAAATAACTCTGAATTACAAAGACCCTTTAAATCATCTATATTCTTAAGAACTAATTCAAGTAAATACCTAAGCTCACTTGGTCTTAAACTAATTGTATTTGAGACTACTATGAATTTTACACCACTTTTAATAAAAGCATCTATTACCTCTTCAATTCTAGGCAATTTACATGTAAGTAAAACTAGTATTTTCCCAGTTAAATTAGACATTGAAATTACCCGTGGAGGTGCAGCTGCATAAGTACTACCTGGTAATATACCTTTAACTATGTAAAATGCTCTTACAGGATGTATTAGTGGATAGTAGAATTCTATTTTCTCAGAAGTACCTAATCCAATTTCACCTCGTGGAGATGTAAAATAATGTGTAGCTATAATAATTACTTCAGCATCAGTCTCACCTAAATGCATATAATCCCTAAGCTCTAACATATCAAAATAACACTTCTCTACAACACCACGAGCATAACCATATACATCAAAAACTTCAATTCTACAACCACTCCTCCAATTATAAAATTCCAGAGAAGCATAATCAATAACTATCATACAAATGTAGAGTAAAAGTGGAATTAATGCTAAAACCAACTTTATACGCCTATACATATAGATATCCCCCTTTGAACACCTGTGTAATTTATCAAGGAGAGTCTTAAATTAAATGTAGCTATATTAGTAAAGATTTAGAGATATTGAAGATAAAAACCTATTACTCTCAACTACTTGTCTAATTTTTGGATATATTACTGTTACTTTAACTACTAGTGCAAAAAGTCTTAATTTATAAGCATAATCCACTAATCTCTTATCACTACTTTCTCTACCTCCATTTCCATGAGGTCAGCTATTCTATTAAACTCTTCAACATCAGCTATAGTGTTGTCCTCGGTATTAATAGACTTGAAAAGAGATTTGAAACCCTAGAAACTCGAATTATTAGATTAGAAAGTGCTTTTACACAATTTAGCGAATTATTATTAACTATATTACAGCTTAAAGGTGTTTTAACAATAACAGAGATCACTAGCCTTAAAAGTGTTTTAAGGGGATTATTGCCTGCGTCAAAGTCGAAGTATTATACCAAGGGAGGTTTATGAGAAATTAGTGCAATTATTAGATAAGTAATCTATCATCAACTAGACTAGATTAAATCATTCATCTATGGATTTAAATTTCTCATCTATTATTTTAAACCTAGCATTGATCTCTTCAATTTTTTACCAAGCCAGTAGTCGATCTATAATTACTTGTAATTAACTGTGAATAGGTATGATTAGCTGGATTGTGTTTATTAACTTCTCTACGTGTACATAATTGTGGATGATGAGTTTTGGGGTTTGAGTTGTTGTCTTTAATGCAGATGAGGGGCTTGGGGGTTATGTGGAGCCCTGATAGCCCGGGCAGTGATGCAATGAAAACCCGAACGGAGCCCGGGAACCCCGAGGCGAGGCAAGAAAAAGTATTCACAACTACTTACAGCTAACTACAAATGATTGTCTCGGGGAAACCCAGTAAGCTAGACTAATCGCAGCTATACCTATAAGACTGATAAATCCACCACTATACTCACACCAGGAAATAATTCAATGTTGAGGTCCTTAAATTCCACATTGTAGATAACTCTTTATTAACTCTTCTCTCTCTTAATTCGTGGTAGTTTTCCAAGTAACATTAATATTGCATAAACTGCTCCCGCTGTAAAAGCTGATGTTGCAGCTATTATTAATGGATCTATGACTCTTACTTCGTGGTAAATTGGAAATGGCCTTGTTATTGTCTCTGTTAATGTATATACATCTACTTTAACTCTATCAGCTACTATGATGGCTTCACCAGCTGGGACTGCAAATACGTCTTCATAGTAAACTACTTTAAATTCTTCAGCGTAGTATGTGATATTATCTCTAACTAATAATACTCTGAGAGCTATTTCACCTGGGGGTATTGTTATAAGTGCTTTCTCCTCGCCAATAATAGTCATATTTAAATATCTAACTACTACTAACCCCCTCCAAATTTCACCAGTATATTTATTGTAACCATAGACTTCTATTAATCCACTACCATAATATTTAACCCCAATTTTCAAATATGGCTCTGTAAACTTAGATCTTACATTTACATCTACAAGTTCATAGTTACCACCACCACAAGAAATAGTAAATACAGCACTATCTACATCTGGAATTGCGGGTATAGTTATAGTTGATCCTGAGTTGAAATATTGTATTATGCGGCCGCCAGGATCTCTAATAGTACAATTAATACTTATACTAGTATTAGTTAATTCATCTATAGTTTCAGTAAATATGTTCATTGAGTTATAAGGTGCTATAATCTCAGGATATACTACTCTCACTTTAAGCGGCTTCTTTAATACAAGTATATTTGTAGTATTTTCAACACAGAAAACACCTCTACAAGCTTTAGCAGTAATAGTAATATTACCTGGAGGTAAAATCACGCTGAGTGATAAATTACCAATACCACTATATATTCTACCTGCAATATTAACTAAGACACCGTCATAAACACCACTTACTCCTATTGTAACGAGATCACCTGCATAAATAGATAATGGAGCATTTATAGATACATAGAGGGGTTTAATAGTGGCAATATATACACCCCTACTAGTAGCAGTAGCTAATATACTACCCCACCAGTCAATAGCGTAGATTTCACTTATTGGTAGTGGTGGTAGTGGATATCTCAAAATATTAATATAGCCATTGACATCAACTATTTTAAGTACATTATTAGTAGTAAGAGCTATAAAACTACTAACACTATCAGCTGGGTAATAAAGTGCTATTACATTATCAGCAATAATAGTTAAATCTCCACTAGCATTAATAGCGTAGAGTACTCTCTCACTACTTAACACGTAAATTCTACTAGTAGTAGTTATTGCCTGTATTAATCTACTAATACCCAGGGGTCTATAAGTGAATTTTTCACCATCATATTCAAAATATAGTAGAGTAGTATCTATAGAGCCAACACCATAAATTACACCTCTAGATTTATCATAAAGTGCTTCTACTACTGTAATATTTAATAATGTAATTGTCTTTTCAACTCGAAGATCTATGTCGTAGAGTATTAATCCCACTCCACGAGAGCCAATAATAATAGGCTTATTATCCACTAATATTGGTATACCATTTAAATCTAGTGGAATAGTGTAGAATTTACCAGCTACTATAACACCTTTATCTGTGGCATTATAAATTAGTAAACCCCACCTATAGACTCTTAAAGTAGCATTAGTTAATACTGTAAATATATAGCTCTTAAATTGATAACGCACTTCTAATTGACCCGTTAAGACATTATAGAGTAGTAGGTGTAATACTCCTGTAGCATTAAAATCAACTTTATATGGGTTAGTAATTACACTTACACTTACATTACCTGTTAAATTAGTATAAATACGATTATCTATTGCTAATACCTCTGGTTCACCGTCAAGATCTTCATCATAGAGCACTATACGCCTAGATATCTCAGGACTCAAAAACGTCCACGAGGAGTACTCAGCTATTGAGATAAAACTACTAGTTAATATTAAAACTAATAGAAGTAAGAGTAGTAATG
>JAJHQS010000025.1 GCA_020833225.1 Desulfurococcaceae archaeon | reverse complement strand
TACTACTAGTGCTAGAGCACCATATAATCCGACATCATCACTTAGCCTCGTTGGTTTAATAATTGGCATAGTTGTAATGACATTTTCTCTGGTGAGTGATATTATAGGTTCAAATAATACGTCTATATTATTGAGAAATACGCTTCCACCCATAATCAAGATCTCTGGATCATATGTGTTTATTATTGATGCGAGTCCTGCAGCTGTGGCTTTAATGTAGAGGTCTACTATTCTCTCAGCTAATAGATCTCCGCGCCTATAGTAGTCAAAAATAATTTTAGCATCAATCTCTCTTCCATGCTTTACAAGATCAGCCAGAACTGATCTCACATCATACTTCTCCACGAGATATTTAGCAACTTTTGGTAAATTAGCTCCACCAGCATATACCTCCCAGTGTCCACGACCACCACATCCACACCTTAAGTCACTATTAAAGTCTACTACTATGTGGCCGGCTTCGTGGGCATTGCCCATTTTACCTACTAGGAGATTACCGTCGACAATTGCACCACATCCAACGCCAGTACTTAGAGTTATATAAACAACGTTATTATAGCCTCTACCATCACCATAGTGTGCTTCACCCCACACAGCTGCTACAGCATCATTAGCTACTAATACAGGTTTTTTGAGTGCTTTAATTAATGGTTTTAGTAAATCAAAGCTCTTTAAAGGTAGATTTGCTGGGCTTATTACACGCCCTTCTTTTATATCTAGTGGGCCGATGCTCGCAACACCAATAGCTACTATGTCTTCGAGTTTATCACGCCACTTCCTCTTAATGGTCTCAACTATGAGGTTTGCTATAACTAGTTCATTGCCACTCCTCGGAGTCGTAAACACCTCTTTCTCAATAATATCATTCTTCGTAGATAATGCTATACGGGTTTTTGAAGCACCTACATCAACGGTAACGTAGTATGCGATAATACATCACCATGTGAGTGTTGAAAGTATGCTTTAAAGTATATGTTTTCACGACATCGCAATATTACTCTTGCTGTGTAGTTACTTTAAGTTTTCTAAATAATATTGGTGCCTCTGTTACAGTATATCTCTCAATACTCTCTAATCTTAGTTTTAATGGGTTTTCTATGTTAAAACCAAATCTCTCAGCAGTTATTCTCGAAGCTCTTGGAGTAACTGGGGCTAGTAGTATTGTCGAGATCCTTATGAGCTCTAAGACGTTGTATAATTCTTTACTAGGATCACTCTTCTCCCAGGGTTTTGTCTCATTAAGATATTGATTACCAAGTCTCGCAATGTCCATTACAGCTTGTAGTGCACTTGAAACTTCATAGTTCTTCATAGCTTCAAGATATTCACCTATTTTTACTACTACTTCTTCTCCCACCTTACTATCAATTGATCTCCTATAGACCCTCCCAGCACACTTTTTCTGTGCCAGTACACCTGCTCTTCTAACTAAGTTGCCATATGTGTCAACAAGCTCACTAATATATACGTTGTCGAGTAGTTCAAAACTAAACTCGCTATCCTTATCCATATTGAAGATCCTTGCGAAGAGATATCTAGAGCCATCAACACCATATCTCTGCAACATCTCATCAATACTCACAATATTTCCTACACTCTTACTCATTTTAGCGCCTTTTGAAGTGAGAAATGCGTGTACTATAACTCTTCTCGGTGGTTCTAGGTCGAGGGCTTTAAGAATAGAGAACCAGACCACTGTGTGAAACCATAAAATGTCTTTTCCAATAACATGGTGAGCGACACTCCAATACTCTTTAAACTTCTCTCTGTCACTGAGGTAGTGTATAGCGCTAATGTAATTTAATAGAGCATCAAACCAAACATAGATCACGTATTTATCGTCAAAGGGTACTGGAATACCCCACCACACTTTCTCAATAGGCCTAGCCACTGAGATATCTCTTAAACTCTCACTTTTCAACTTAGAGATTACTTCTTGCGCATAGTGTCTTGGATATACTATGTCTCTATTCTCAAGGACTTCGAGTAAGTAGTCTTTGAAATCGCTTAGTTTAAAATAATATGTCTCTTCCTCCATGTATTCTAATGGTTTATTGTGTAGTGGACAATAGGGTTTACCTCCAATTTCAATATATTCTCCTGGAGCATAATACTTCTCGCATTCAACACAATATAGTCCACTATAGCGAGCCTTGTATATATAGCCCTTCTTATATATCTGTGTAAAAGCCTCTTTCACTGTTTTTTCGTGTAACTCATCTGTAGTTCTAATGAAGTAATCATAGGATATGTCAAGACTTTTCCAATATTTCTTAAACACTTCTGCAACTTCGTCAACAAAGACTTTAGGTGGCTTACCCTGAGACTCAGCAGCTCTCTGTATTTTTAAGCCATGTTCATCAGTACCTGTTAAATAGAAAACTCTAACCCCAGTTAGCCTCTTAAACCTAGCTACTACATCTGCAAATAGCGTCGTGTATGCGTGGCCTACGTGTGGTGGTGCGTTAACATAATATATTGGTGTTGTAATATAAAATGCTTCCACTTTAACCACTCTCATAATACTCTACTTCTTCATAACATATGAGTATATAATTACTTTTTAACTATTTCCTCTAGTTTACCCGTGTATTCTCTAACTTTCTTCTTAACATATCCAATGAAGTACTTGAGTAGAAATCTGACTGGTAAATATAGTGGTGAAGACATGTAAATTTTCATTATGTCTTCAGCCCAGTAAACAGTGTGTTCAAACATTACTCTTAAAGCATCTATATGTTCTGGTTTTAAATGATCTCGTAAAAACCACTTATTCTTCTTTAAAGCACCCATAGGCACAAAGAACATTGGTACAATAATACTCCTATAAGGTTTAAGCTTCTCAATGAGCTCTATGGTCTTAACAACATCGTCACTGGTTTCACCAGGTATACCTAGTATTACGGTTGCAGCTGGTATAATCATGTTTTCATGCATAATTCTAAAAGCATCTACTACTATTTCAGGCCATATTTCAACTGGATAAGGCTTTGACTTAGCTATCATGATCTCTCTTGCTAAGCGAGGACTACCAGTCTCAATTCCCACCTCAACGCCAATAAGCTTCCTATGCTCATTTAATATGAGTTCTTGTGTAAGCTTAGATATGAGCTTGTCATTTTCCTCAGCGTATTTTATAGCGGCGAGGCTGACGTGGGCCCATGCTAAACTCCTCTTCTCACCTATTTTCTTAATGACTTCTTCATGTAGTTTCAAAACAGGCCCAGGCCTAGGCTTTATACCGTCAGCGTAGTAGAGGAGTACGTCTTCACTATGTAATATTACCCCCTTTACGCCTGCCCTTATGTTAACTTCAACCTCAGCAAGCACTTTTTCTAATGGTATAAATCTTAGTGGTCTTAGTGTCACACTACAGAATTTGCATCCACGAGGACAACCCCTCATGATCTCTACAAGGCCGTTCACGCTTGCGCCTTTAATAACAGGGATCTCTTCTACACTAGGCACGTTATCTACTCCTACATAGACATATCGTGGGAGCTCTTCACCTTTAAGAGCTTTTTCAACAAGCTCAATTATGATTTTCTCGCCTTCACCGTCAACTATTGTGTCAACACCCCACTTCTCGGCGAGTTCTAGCTCATAGAGCCATTGCCATGCAGCTGGACCACCAACAATTATCTTAGCACCTTTCTCTTTTACACGCCTCATAACAGGATTATTCATAAATCTAATAAAACTCCTCCTATTAACTGGCTCTATTCCCGTTAAACTCCACCACTCACTGCTAGGAGGTCCATATGCGAAGTAGTCATGGTGTCCTATTAAGACGACTTTTACTACATCTACGTGTTTATAGAGGTGGTCTGGATCTATTATTGCCGCTTTAAAACCAGCATCTTGGAGAACAGCCTCAATTTTTCTAAGTCCATATGGAGCCTCTATAGGCCTACCCAACTCATCTACTCTGGGTTTAGGTGCACATATGTATAACCATAGTTTCTCAGGCATACCTATAGGAGGCCCTGTAGCAATAAAACCTAAGAATTCTTTACCGTGGTGATTACTCATCATAGTCCTATCTGTTGTTATAATAACTTCAAATACCATGGCTAAATCACTATGACTTTATCTGAGAGAGAACTTGGTACTTGTTTAGCGATTTCAGAGCTAGAAGCTAAAACTGCTACTACTTCTCCAAGCCTATTGGCATTATAGAGTTTCTCGACAAGATCACTACTAGCCGTGTATACTTCTAGTGTAAAAGAGTAATTGTCAAGAAGCACATCTCTCAGATACTCGAGAGCTTTTATAGAACTTGAAGACACAAGAATAACTCTTAAACCACGAGGTCCATGTATCTTTAAGAAACCCCTAAGCTTATCGACAATTTTCTCAGAGATCTCGCCATAAATAAGCACAGTAACACCCGGCTTCTTATACTTCTTCAATTCTAACCCCTCCTTCAGTGATTTATAAGATTATAGAAGTGGTTATTAAGAATTAATTAAGGAGGCTTCCTCTACTATCTTAATAGCTGTTTAAGAAGCCATTTTTGTATTGGTGTGTGCTAATGGAGTCCTCGCTAGTTGAGAGAATAGGCGTTTATATTAAAAACGTTGAGGTGTTTATTGAAGAAGCTGTTAAGAGTGGAATACCACGTGAAGCCCTCTACGTGTTTAATCTTGCAAAAGACTATTTGAGTGACGCAAAGTACTACTATGAGAGAGGTGACTATGTTACAAGCCTCTCTTGCATAGCTTATGCTGAGGGCTTACTAGACGCATTGAGATTTCTAGGCTTTATTAAGGCTACTTGGAGATCTCCTGTAGAACTTGTAAAAAGGCCGAGGGTATTAGTCACAGGTAGTTTTGAATTCATACATCCAGGTCACATAGTACTATTAAGATATGCGTGGCAGATGGGTAGTGTTCACGTTATTGTCTCTCGAGATGTGAATTTCGAGAAATTTAAAGGTAGAAAACCCATTATGAGCGAGAATGATCGACTTGAAGTTGTTAAGAGCATTAAATATGTAACTACAGCCGTGCTCGGCGAGACCCAAGATCTCTTCAAACCAATTGAAGAGATTAAACCAGACATTATACTACTCGGGCCAGATCAGTGGATTGAGCCACGGGTATTAGAGGAAAAACTGAGAGAGAGGGGTCTTAGAGATATTAAGATAATTAAATTCCCTGAGAGAATAGGTGCGTGGAGCTCTACTAGTATTCTAAGTGAACTTAAGAGGAAACTGTGTGAAGAGAATACTTATTCTACTTATTCAAGAGGTTCTCTAGGAGTTTAAATCTCTGCTCTTTCTCCACGTTAACACGGCTCATATAATCTTTTACTAATTCTACGAGCTCTCTAATATTAACATCTGGCTTATAACCTATGTGTACTCCATAAGATTTCAGAGCTTTAATAGTCTCTACGAGGAGATAGCCTACATTATATGCGTCTCTTAAAGCATTTTCATCTTCTAGGGGGTTTGTTATATGTGTATATGCCATACTCCAAGGTGGTATGATGACGCCCATACTGTTCATAACTGACATTAAGTACGCTATTGTCATTAATACTCCACTATCAGCACCTACAGCTATGAAACCGGCAACTTTACCTTCTAGTAGGCTCCTTGAGCCGTGAAATATCGCGTTTTCTAGTGATGTGAATCTATCAATGAGATTTTTTAATACCCCTGCTGGAGAATACCAGTACACTGGGGTAGAGAATATAAGGCCATTAGACTTTACTACTTGCTCTGCGAGTTTATTGAAGTCATCATCACTTATAATACATGGATATTTACAGTATTTAACATTATCTGATACACAACCTATACATGGCTTAATTACGTAGTCATAGAGATATATTAACTCTACTTCTCCACCAGCATCTAAAACACCTTTAACAGCAATTTGAGCTAATTGTGCTGCACTACCATATTTTCGAGGTGACGCTATAAAGACTAATACTCTTGGTTTAAAAGTCTTCAATTAAATACACCTTTTTCAATTACTTGTCTCCAAGTAGAATGTGATATAATTAAAATATTCACTTAAAAATCTGTATGTTAGCGCTCGGTGAGTATGTTTTGGAGAGGCTTTATCCGAAATATGGAATAGCTGCTGTAGGTGCCGTGGTGATTTTCAATAACAAGATTCTACTTGTTGAACGTGCATATCCTCCAGGTGTTGGAATGTGGTCTATTCCTGGAGGTGTAATTGAGGCTGGTGAGAGAATTAGTGAAGCGGCTAAGAGAGAGTTGAGAGAAGAGACAGGGCTTGAAGCTGAACCTCTAGGCATACTCTGGGTTCTCAATAATATTGTGCGTGATGAGATTGGTAGAGTTAAATATCACTATGTTATTGTAGATGTATTCTTCGACCCTAAGACCCTTAAAGGTGAGCTGAGGCCGGGTGGAGATGTTACAGGAGTCTCGTGGTTTACAATTGAAGAAGCTAAGAACTCACCTAGAGTCTCTAAGACTGTTAAGAGGCTACTGTGGAGAGTTGAGAACTATGGGTTAACTCTTATTCCACTTAGTGGAGTGGATCATGAAACTAAGGGTTAAAAATTAAGAGCAAAGCTTATAAATTTGAACACAGTACTAGAGGGAGGGGGTGTGTCTTGTCGTGAAAGGTATTGCAACTAGGACTATAGCTATAATCATAGCTGTTATCGTAGTCATTGCAGTTATTGCTGCTATTCTCGCAACTCGACCAGCTCCTCCACCTACACCAACAAGCCCCACACCCACAGAGACCACACCTACTCCTACACCTACTTCACCAACTCCTACTCCAACTACTATTTCTCCTACTCCTACTCCAACGTTGAAATACAGTCTTCATGAAACCATATTATACATTATAGCTAATGAAGAAATGACCAGAATTCAATTATATAAGGCTGGCGTAGCCGATATAGCGACTATTACACCAGCTAGGTGGAAAGATCTCAATGGAACACCTGTCGGCAACTTTTACCTTATATTAGAGCCTGTTCCAACAAAGCCTAGATTAACAATACAATATGTAATATTAAATACTATGAGAGAGCCATTTAACATAGTAGAAGTTAGACAGGCTTTAGCATGGGCTACTCCCTATGATACGATATTAACATCTGTATTTGGAAACCTATATACTAAACTCTACACGATCGTTCCGAATGGTATGCCTGGATATACTGAATATGGTATAGTCAAGTACGAGTATAATAGAACAAAAGCACAGGAAATTATTGATAAATTAAAAAAGGAGAGAGGCTTTGACCCCTCAAAATATGAGATAACAATATACTATAACCTTGGTAACACAGCTAGAGCACAGATCGCTGCACTATTACAAAACGAGTGGACTAGGCTGGGCTTTAAAGTACATGTTGAAGTCTTAAACTGGCCTCAATTCCTAGATAAAATAGACCACTTCAACTTTGATGTTGCATTATTAGGGTGGATACCCGACTACTTAGATCCAGATAACTACTTAATGCCATTTGTATGGGGTGGTGCAGAGTTTAAAGACCTCAAGTACTGGGAGAATGTTGCAGCCGGAGATGTTGGCAAATACCTCTCAACTGTAGAACGATATGTTGATACTCCAAACTACATTGTAGTAGTTGGTCCACAAGGTACTGGGGCAACATATACTGGGCCAACTAATAAGCCACTACTAGTTGTGGGTTACATATTAGATGAAGAGGCGACTAAAAAGAACTGGGAAGAACCCGTTTCAATGGTGACTATTGGTGCACCTGGCTGGAAAGATGTTCCCGTAAGCGCGCTGTGTAAGATATCACAGAGAGTCTTAGACCCCAAGATTAGAGAAGCCATTATTAATGCAGCTGTAATAGTGTTCAATAATGAGGCTCCTATGATAATGCTTGGTCAGGCGATAACAGGACTTAACTATGGTAGCTGGGTGCTTAACATGTATTACCCACTTACAAAGTCTGCTAGATATGACTTAGTGTATGAGCATCCAGAGGCTCCAGTTGTAGATACAGGTGTACAAGGTATAAAGAACGATCCTAAGACAATGGTTATTGCTACAATTGGCTGGCCAGATACATTTGACCCAGCTAAGAGCTATGAGAGCTTTGGCTGGGAGATATTTGACCAGATCTATTCAAAGCCAATAACATACTACTACGAGAACACGGAGCCAGAACCAGAACTCGCAGTAGCATGGGCGTTTACTAAGGAGGGTGATGAATTATACCTCGTAATAAGAGGTGGAGTAGTAGCATACGATCCTTGGAATAAGAAGACTTATCCAATAGACGCTACTGATGTATTATTCAGCCTTTGGAGAGCTGTAAGACTTAATTTACCTGGTGGAGCACAGTGGATGATAGATAGTTTTATTGATGTAAATGCTTCTCAAGTATTAAGTGAAAGCGAGTTTGAGCAGGTATTATCAAAAGGCCTAGTAGCTGTATATCACGGTAAATCAGTAGAAGTGAAATCTATGAGTGAGTTATTAAGTGTATTTAACTATGCTGGAAAAACAGCGGGTGTTGTTAAGTTAAAAATGAAATTCCCATATGCACCAATACTACACATCTTAACAACAGGTGTAGCTAGTGTTATACCAATGGAGTATGCTCTAGGAGATAAGTATGAGGCGGCTATAAAGGAATCAAATAACGGTAAAGATCCATCTGCCTGGGCAAAATATGTAATTGAAGGTGAAGAAGATGAAACACACAAGAAACTTAAAGATTACCCAGTGTCAACAGGACCCTATTACGTAGCAGACTATAAAGAAGACGCATATATAATACTAAAGATCAACCCATACTACTGGAATGCAACTCTATGGGAACAACTCTACGGCTATAGGCCTACCCCATAAAATAATGTTCTTTTTTAAATTCCTTTAATCACAACTTTTACTCAGTGTTTTTATTAACCTCACTATATTTTTTACTCCACGGTGGTGTTAAAAGTGGGAATGACTTCATTTTTAGTGAGGAGATTTTTGACATTTATACCTACACTAATAGGTGTATTATTAATTACTTATCTAATAGCATATGCTATTCCAGCAGATCCTGTTAGGGCATGGGTTGGAGAGAAGTTAATGAATCCTCAAACACTTGAACAGATAAGAGTTAAGTATAAGTTTAATGCACCATGGTATGAGCAATTTACATTCCTAGTTCAACAATTACTTACAGGTCAACTAGAAGACCCTGTTAGACATAGAAACGTCTTCACTGAGATAACTAGTAGATTTGGTGTTACAGTAGAAGTTGCAATAGTAGGTTTTTTGTTTTTAGTTGCTATAGGAATACCTTTAGGACTACTCGCAGCGGTTTTCAAAGATACACCTGTAGATTTTGCAGTGAGAATTATGGCCCTTGTAGGAAGCTCTCTTCCAGCATTTGTACTCTATTATTTCCTCATACTCTTACTCTTTGTGTATACTAAGACAACATATTTAGCTGGAATACCTGAACCAACAATGGCATGTAAAACAACTATTTCTACACTACCACAAAACACACCTATTCTTGGACACTTAGCTTCAGCCCTCGGTAGTGTTCCAATGTTTTCTGCAATAATGTGTGGTGAGTTTAATGTTGTAGTAGATACTTTTAAGAGACTATATTTACCTGGCCTTGCACTAGGATTACTCAACGGTGGATTTATAGCCAGGATTGTGAGAAACAGTCTTCTAGATGCTCTTAGCGCGGAGTTTATACTTTACGGGAAAGCTAGAGGGCTACGTAGATTATCAGTGTGGAAACATGCACTTAAAAACGCAATGGTCCCTGTTGTCACGGTTTTAGGCTTAAACTTTGGTGGACTACTCTCAGGTGCTATTATCGCGGAAACAGTCTTCAATATTCCCGGTATAGGTAGATATATGTATGAGGCAATTATGAGATTAAATTTCCCAGTTATAATAGCATGTACTTTTCTAGTTGCTGTAATCTACGTCACAGTAAACTTAGTTGTAGATATACTCTACGCTGTAATAGATCCGAGAATAAGATACTAGTGGGGAGTAGTGTGTATGGAGTTTATGTATAAGGCGTTAAAGAAAGTAATATGGCTTTACGCTAATGCTAGAGAGAAGTTTTCCCCTGGCTGGATTACTAAGAATTCTTCAAGAATAAGAGAATGGGAGTTAATGGCATATGCTTATAGTAAATCACCGATAGGCGTTGTTGGAGGCATAATAGTATTTATAGTCTTTATTCTATCTGTAATAGGCCCTATGATTAGTTGGGAGCCTTATTGGGAGTATAAAATAGTGATAAATGAGAGCTATAGGTATATGCCTCCATGTCTACCACCCTCATGCTCTGGCAACCCTCTTCTGGGTACTGATGAGTGGGGTAGAGATGTATTAGCTATGTCTCTCTATGGAATGAGAATATCGTTTGTAATATCTATAGTAGTGGTGTTATTAGGAGCTCCACTTGGAATAATACTTGGACTACTAGCTGGATATAAGGGTGGTTTAATAGATGAGGTATTAATGAGAGTGACAGATATATTTTTAGCGTTTCCCGGCTTAGTATTAGCAATAGCGTTTGCCTCAGTATTACCGCAGAGATTACGAGGTGTACTTGAAGCTAATAGTGCACTCAGAGTTTTCTTTGCATCCCTCTTCGGGCTGAGAGAAGCTGAGTATGGTCAAATAGCTGCTCTCTTATCAATATGGTTTGCAATGGTGATTGTTTGGTGGCCTGGATATGCTAGAATTGTGAGGGGGAGTACATTGTCTGTTAAAGAAATGCCATTTATTGAGGCTGCAAAGCTCTCGGGGCTCTCAACGTGGAGTATATTATTTAGACACTTATTACCCAACGTGATATCCCCTATCTTAGTAATGATGACTTTTGACATAGCTACAGCTACGTTATTTGCAGCAGCACTCTCATTCCTAGGTCTCGGTCCACAAGAACCTGTTCCAGAGCTAGGCTTTATGATATCAAAAGCAGGTCAATTCTTCCCTGAGAGGAGTAGTCATGTAGTAATATACCTAGGCTCATTACTCTTATTTATAGCTATAGGGTGGAATTTGCTAGGTGATGCATTACGAGACATATTAGACCCGAGGACGAGGAGGGCTATTGAATATAGACTTGAAAAAGAAAAGAAGAAGCGTGGGTGATTGTTTTCTACATGGATAATAACCTATATCTCCCAGAAAATGAAATTCTAAGAGTAGAAGACCTTGTAGTCAAATTTTACACTTACGCCGGTGTAGTTCACGCTGTTTCAGGTGTCTCATTCTATGTGAAAAATGGAGAAGCAATAGCACTTGTTGGAGAAACTGGTTGTGGGAAAACCGTAACTACTAGGGCTATAACTAGGCTAATTGAATCTCCAGGTAGAGTTGAGAGTGGAAGAGCTCTATTTAGAAGACCTAATGGCGTAGTAGTTGACTTGCTCAAAGTGGATCCTGAAACTCTACGCGAAATAAGGGGGAAAGAGATAGCATATATTTTCCAAGACCCTACATCTGCACTAGACCCACTTTACACTATTGGTTTCCACATACATGAGACAATTGCTGAGCACTCGAAAAACATTAAGAAGAAATATACTTTCAAGAAGGCGGTTGAATTACTTAGACAAGCTCTAATACCAAATCCAGAGGTGAGAGTTAAAAATTATCCACACGAGATGTCTGGTGGTATGAGACAGAGGAGTGTAATAGCTATTAGTTTATCAAATTCACCAAGACTACTAATAGCAGATGAGCCAACTACAAATCTAGATGTTACAATACAAGCACAAATACTCGACTTATTGAGGGGTCTTCAAGAACAATATAAAATGGGCGTGATATTGATAACACATAATCTAGGCATAGTAGCAGAAATGGCTAATAGAGTATATGTTATGTATGCAGGTAAAATCGTTGAAGAAGGGACTACTGAGCAAATATTCTATAATCCACAACACCCATATACAAAACTCCTCCTCCGAGCTGTCCCTGACCCCACAAAGAGAGTTGAGAAACTAGAATCTATTCCGGGAGTAGTACCATCACTCATTAATCCACCACTAGGTTGTAGATTTCACCCCAGGTGTCCATTTGCAACTACTAAGTGTGCTAGTGAAGAACCACCAATGATCCAGGTTGAAAATGAACATAGAGTTTCATGTTGGCTATTTGAAAAATCCTGATTAAGGTGAATTAGTGTGAGTCAAGATGTTCTAGTCGAGGCGCAGGGAGTTAAAAAGTATTTTAGAGTTAGAGGTTCTTTAACAAAAAAAGTTAGAGCTGTTGATGGAGTAGATCTCTCCATAAAGAGGGGTGAAACTCTCGGCGTTGTTGGGGAGAGTGGTTGTGGTAAAACTACTCTTGGTAGAGTAATACTTAGACTCTTAGACCCAACAGCTGGTAAAATTATATTTGAAGGTAAAGATATTAGTAAGGCGCGAGGTAAGTTATTGAGAGAGTATTGGAAAAATGCTCAAATGGTGTTTCAAGACCCCCATACTAGTCTAGATCCTAAAATGACTATTGCTAGTATATTGTTAGAGCCTATAAGATTCTATAAGATAAATGTAGGAGATGAAGAGGAGTTCTTAACTAGACAAATGGAGCTTGTAGGGTTAGGTAAAGAACACCTCTATAGATATCCACACGAGCTTTCAGGAGGCCAGAAACAGAGAGTAGCTATTTTAAGAGCTATTATAACAAAGCCAAAGTTCATTGTACTAGATGAGCCTACATCATCGCTAGATGTATCAGTTCAAGCACAAATATTAGAGCTCTTAAAAGAACTACAGAGAAAATTCAATTTAACATATATGTTCATATCACACGATATAAGCGTAGTGAAATATATGAGTAATAGAATGGCCGTTATGTACCTGGGTAAAATTGTTGAAATAGGCCCCTCAGACTCTGTATTTGAAAATCCACATCACCCATACACAAGATTCCTACTAGCAGCAGTTCCAATACCAGACCCTAAGATCACGAGAGCACGAGAAAAACTAATAATTAAGGGAGAACCACCCTCACCAATAAACCCACCACTAGGTTGTAGATTTCACCCAAGATGCCCCTTTGCAACTGAAGAGTGTAAGAAGCAAGAACCACCTTTTATAGAAGTTGAAAAAGATCGCTATGTATACTGCTGGCTCTATGTTAAAAAATAATATTTATTAATACCACTTCACGGTAAGCTAGAGGACGCCTTCTCCTTGTCAGAGGGCTCTACACTAATATTTAAGTGTACTCGGTGTGGAGAAGTTTATAGTGAACCAAGAGTTCTCTGCCCTATTTGCAAAGGACTTGTAAGAGTAGAATTTAACGTGATTAAGGAGAAGTATTATGAAACCGGTATTTGGAGATATTATAGACATCTTCCATCATTTACAGACATCATCACGCTGGGTGAAGGTAATACTCCACTCGTAGAGTCTACTAGGATCTCACGTGAACTCAGAGTTTACTTTAAAGATGAGGGTAGAAATCCTACTGGTAGTGTGAGAGATCGAGCTGCTAGCGTTATCATTAGTCATGCCACTTCTTCTAAGGCGAAGAGAGTTGTAGTTGTAAGTGATGGTAATATGGGTGTTAGTGTTTCAGCATATGCGACGAGAGCTGGTTTAAAGACAACAGTATATGCTCCATCTTGGATTGACTGGGAGAAAGCTCTATTAGTGAAGGCGTATGGAGGGAGACTTATTGTAGAAGATAAGAGCATTGATGTCCTTGTGAGAGAAGTCGAGAAGAAGTCTAGAGAGAGCGGTATATATAATGCCACTAGTACGTGGAATACTCTGAGTATTGAGGGATTAAAGACTATAGCTTACGAGGTAGTAGAAGAGCTTGGTAAAGCTCCAAGAGCAGTTTATGTTCCACTAGGTAGTGGTCTAACATACTTAGCTCTATACATAGGGTTTAAAGAGCTCTATGAGAGCGGTGTAATCTCTAAGATTCCTATAATAATTGGCGTAGAGCACTGCGGTAACCCCAAATATGCTGAATATTTTGGAATTAGTGGTAAATGTAGAGAAGAGGTATATCCAGGCTTAAGGTATACAACACCCCTCATCTATAACTTCGTAGTAGAAGCTATTAGTGAGAGTGGTTTCGTAATTGTAGTCACATCGAAAGAAACTATTAGAGCTGCTAAGACATTAGCATCTAGAGAAGGCCTTTTCACAGAGATCTCTTCAGCTGTTTCACTAGCAGGTTTCCTACGAAATCCACTAGATGAATCTGTTATAGTGCTTTTTGGTCATGGGTTAAAATCAGCTTCAAGTTATACAAGGCCTTCACGTAGGAGGTTTACTGAGCCTTTTGTAGGCGTCACAAAGAGATTAATACTTGAAGTTTTAAAAACAAGACCTGGTCTCACTGGGTATGAGGTATGGCGTTTACTAGGTCTTAATATCACACCACAAGCTGTATATCAACACTTAAGAGAACTCGTTGAAGCCGGGTATCTCAGAGTTAGTATTGAGAATGGTGTTAAAAAATACTATATTACGAGGTAATCTATTACACTGAAAGTTTTTCTTAAAGCACAAACTTTAAGAGCATAAACCACGTGTACGAATAGAGGGGTTAAAGCCTATGTTTAAACGAGAATTCAGCGTAGTAGACGCAGTAATTTTCACAGTACTAGTCTATGTCGCAACCATAGTTATCCAGATCTATCAGCCAGTTACAGGAGGCTATTTTAATGTTGGAGAGTCTATGATATACCTTGCAGCTCTAATATCAACACCACTAGTAGCTGGGATTGCTGGAGGTGTTGGTGCTGCATTAGCAGATCTCTCAACAGGATATGCTATATTTGCACCTGGAACACTCATAATAAAGTTTATTGAGGGATATATTGCTGGACGTCTTTTAAAAACACTTAGAGGTAAGCATAGATCTCTATACGCTGTAATCACTGCTTTAGTCTACACTATTGTATTCTTAGTAATATCGACAACACTATGGGCTGGTAGCATATATATTGGACCTGAAAAATGGCTATACATGGTTTTTAACCCAGCCTATGTAGAGGTCTCTATAGCTGTGTGGATTGCTCTCGGTATAGGTCTCGGTGCCGTAGTAGCTATTATATTATTACGAAAATACATAACCACGGGTGAAGTAGCAGCTCTCGCGGTGGCGGGCTCACTAATGGTTCTTGGATACTTCCTCTACGAGTATTTCTACAGTAATCCTGCAGCTGGTAGAGAGCCTATAGCAGCTATACTTGAAGTTCCAGTTAATTTTGGCCAAGTAGTAGTTGGCTTATCAATATCACTACCACTTGTTGCATGGCTACGTAGAGCTGGGTATGTTAAAAGTTAGTATTAAGTAAAATGAATAATAGGCCCTTTTTTCCTTTCATTTAATTTTCATATTGGTGTTTGATTTGCCAAGTGTGCTTATAGCTAATATTATAAGGTGTGGTTATAGTGGCGGTTTCACGCTTAGAGATGTGAAATTTAATGTTAATGAAGGTGAAATTTTACTTATAACTGGTAGATCTGGTAGTGGTAAGACAACTCTTGTGAGAGCTGTAACTGGGACTATGAGAGCTCTTGACGGATATGTTGAGGGAGAGGTGTATTTATGTGGTCGTAGTATTAAGAACGCTGATCCTGAAGACATATATAAATGTCTCACGTATATTCCACAAGAGCCATGGTATGCTATTATAGGATACACTGTTTACGCCGAGATCTGTCATATCTTAGCACTTGAAGGCTATATTTGTAGTGAAGTAGAATTTGCAATATCTAATCTCTCACACTTAGCTAATAGGTTAACATATACTCTCAGTGCTGGTGAAACCCAGAGAGTACTCTGGAGTGAGGCTTTATTGAAAAAGAACAAGCTCCTAGTATTAGATGAACCCCTAGTCTACTTAGACAAGAACGCTAAGAGCTATATAAAGAATGTTATTGAGAAAGCTCTCGGGGAAGATGTGGGTATTCTACTAGTAGATCACGACCCATTATTCTGGGAAAATCTAGAACCCCAATTAATATACCTCAGAGATGGCAGAGTAATATATTATGGTAAATGGTCTCGTAGTATCGTTGAGCAATACTCTACTAAGACGTCCACACAACGTGAGAGAAGAATTAGTAAGGGGGTTTATGCCGAGCTCAGAAATGTCTGGTTTAAATATCCTGGCGGAGACTATGTGTTAAAAAACATAGATATGACTATTGAGAAAGGTGTTCTCACAGCTATAGTAGGACCTAATGGATCTGGTAAAACTACACTATTAAAACTAGCATCTGGAGTTCTAAAACCCAGTAGAGGAATTATTGTAAGACATGGTACAGCTATCTATATACCCGAGAACCCACTATTATATTTCACAATGCCTACTCCTAGAGAAGAATTATTATTAGCATCTAGAGGCGATGAATTAAAGATGTTAGATATAGCAGAGTACTTTAATATTAAGGGCATATTAGATCAACCGCTCGCTAAGCTTAGTAGTGGTGAGAGAAGACGTGTAGCATTAGCATCAGCTTATTTATCAGGTTTTGACGCCTACTTCATAGATGAACCCACAGGAGGACTAGATTATGAATCAACATCACTCGTTCTCAGTGTTTTAGAAGAGCTTGCAGAGAGAGATAAAGCCGTAGTTATAGCTACACATGATGAGAGAGCTGTAAATAAGTCAGACTTAACCATGAGATTGGAGCTTAAAAACCATGAATTGAAAAGTATGAGTATCCAAGGATAAATGGTTTAGAGGTGTATGATAAATGGGCTTCTTTAACTGGGTTTTAAGTATAATCTATAAGTCTATGTTTCTCACTGGTGATAGTGGGTTAAGAAGAGCACATGTATTATCTAAATTGGTCTTTACTATTAGTCTAATACTTGTACACGTGGTATACTCTGAGAAATCCATAGCCATATTACCAGTACTAATAGTACTCGGAATAGTTCACGCCGGCTTAGAGTGGATTATAGCAGTACTTTCACTAACAGGACTTGTTGGAGTATACTTAGCTAGTTCAGCATATCTACTCTCATTAACAGGATTATATTATATGGCGCCATTACAAATTCTCACAATAGCTCTCAGAGCTACTACGGTAGCTATGTCTATAATACTATTATTCAATATTATCTCGCCAATAGAATTATATAATCTCTTACACGTCTTTGGAGCCAGGCATTTTTCAACATATACACTACTACTCTGGAGGCTTATGCCATTAGGATTAAAGAACTTTACAGATTCTCTCGCTGTGGGGTATTTGAAAAAAGAAACTACTGTGAAGAGGATTCCACCTGCAACAGCTAGTATTATTGAGTCAGGGTGGTTTATTGAAGAATATAATTACTGGAGATTGAGAGTTAGTTCAAAAACACATATACCAGTGACGAGAACAATAATACATACAATTATATTGCTCTTATCATCTCTCACTATATTACTAATAGTTAAAATCATATAATGCTCAAATCGCGATTAACAAGTCTTCTCTATACTCACTTCTTCAATGCTAACTCTCTGTGAATACTTATAAGTTTTTCTAAAATCTTACTTCTAAATTCTCTAACTTTCTCACCTTGAGGGACATTAGCAACTATTATCACTATATAATAGTTCTTATCACTCTGCTCTTCTATATATACATTAAAATCTCTTGTAACTGTAACTAGTGATTTACGAATTTTCTCGAGCACAATACTTGGCTCATATTCTACTGAGAACTCATATCGTACTTGAACTCTAGGTGGCTCAAAACTCTCTTCTTCCTCGAAGACAACTGCACTACTAAATATCATTGTATTTGCTATTTTAATTAATTCCCCTGTTTCAAGGAGTATTTTAGTATACATTAACCCGATCTCAACAACAGTACCTCTCATTGCAGGTACATATGTATCTCTACTAAACGCCTTATACGCGGGGAAGCTAATAGCTGTTATAGGTATTGATGTGCTAGCTATTTTAACTCTCTTACCTGGTTTAAGAAAACCTGTTCCGAGAATTATGAGTCCCGCGAAGAAATTAGATAAAATTGGCTGCATTCCAAGACCAATTATTAAACCTGAGAAAGTAGCACTTGCAAGTATTGATTCACCTGTTACACCTAAAATACCAGCTACAACTAATCCCAGTACTATGTAGCCAAATACTAAGAACACGTTTCTTAAGAGGAGAGCTTCAGCACCAATTCTCTTAACATAGTGCATTATTGTTGTTGCAAAGAACTCTACTACTAATACGCCAATAACTATTGCTATAGCTGCTTTAACATAGTTTTGTTCAAAGATCCACTTATATTCACGTGGCATTAATGAATATAGAGTATAAAATAAAATTACAATAACAAATAATATAAGTAGGTAATTAGCATACTTCCTAGTCTTCACAATTAACACCTACACCTCTCATTTACAATTAGTTAAATACTATCACATAAAACTTTACACACACTCCTCGAAATAGTATTAAAATATTTAATTTAGAGTTTAACAACTACTTTAATATCTTCTCCACGTATTGATCTCTCTAAAGCTTCAATACCCTTATCAATTCCATTAAACACCGTGGTGATGAGGGGTTTTACGATATTACTCTTAGTGAGATCAATAGCCCTCTTAAAATCCCTGAAATTACCACACCGTGTACCCATGATTCTTAATTCTTTTACTACAGCTTTAGTCATATCTACTTTAAATAGTTCTCCAGGCGTTGACTTTAAGTGTACTACTCCCCTAGGTCTTGTAATATTAATTGC
>JAJHQS010000062.1 GCA_020833225.1 Desulfurococcaceae archaeon | reverse complement strand
GAGAGTGAAGAGCCCGTTGTCGTCTTGAGACCCGAGGACGCAGTAGAGCTGGGATTTTCTCTGAGAAGTGACTTTGACATTATTGAAGTTGAATTGGCTTCTGGTAAGACGCAGTGCTTTATATCCAGGAGTAAAGTTAAAGTAGAACTACTAGGTGATAGTGATAACATCCTCTCTACTACACAAGCATATTTAGCTGTAGATGAGGGACTCACAGAGCCATTAATAACTGATGCTACAATAGACGAGCTGGGTATAACCGTTATAAGCTTTAAGAAAGGATTATGGAGACATATTAACGACCCCCCACAAATCATCCGGAAAAGTGCTCCACGTTAATTGCACTGTGAAGTTCTAGTATTAATCACTCTCAATACGAGTTTTCGTAACAGCTTTTTTAGAAATTATTTTTAATTGTTTTATTTTCGACTAGAGAATTCTATTTCATGGTGAGGTTTTAATGCATAGGTTATTGTACCCTCTTAGAACATATCTCTTAGTATCTGGTAGATTAGGTGAAGAAGTTAATGTCATGGCTGTTGACTGGGTTACTATAGTGTCTATAAAACCATTTATTATCACTACTGCTATTGCACCTACACGATATACTTATGGGCTTATTAAGAAGTACGGTGAATTTGTAATTGCTGTACCCAGTTTAGACTTGATTCGCGATGTCTGGATCGTGGGTTCTGAACATGGCCCCGAGAAGTTAAAGAAAACTCAGTTAAAACTTAAACCAGCTAATAAAGTTAAAACTCCAATAATTGAGAATGCTCTTGCAAACCTAGAGTGTAAGGTCATAGGTGAACACCCCTACGGAGACCACAGTCTCTTCGTGAGTGAAGTAGTAGCATATCACTATAAAGAAGAAGCTTTTAAAGAAAATGAACCCGTCCTCACAGCAGGCTTTCTCGCTCACGTAGCGTGGAATAAGTTTACTACATTTAGAAGTGAAATTTATACTCCAGAGTAATTATTAAATGTAGTGTAAGTAGTGATTTACATATATTTTTCATAGCTCTATGTATTAATCGACATGGTGTCTAGGTGATTTTAATGGTAATAGATTATACTAGGTTTCTCAGTGGCAGAGTTAACTATGTAGAGTCAAGTCCAATACGTGAAATAGTTTCTAAAATAGCTAAGAAATCTCGTGAAGTAGGAGTTATTAGTTTTGCAGCTGGAGAACCCGACCCCGATGTTATACCCAGGAAACTCTACGCGGAACTCTCTAGAGATGTTTATGAGGATAAGAGATCAGTTAATTACTCGCCAACAGAAGGTGTATTTGAATTAAGAGAGGAAATAGCAGTTTTTATGAAGAAATATGAGGATGTAGAGTCCTCTATAGAGAACATTATTGTGACTCTTGGAGGTAGTCAAGCATTAGACCTCATAGCTAGATTAATGATTAATCCAGGAGAAGTAGTATTAACTGAAAACCCCTCATATGTAAACACTATTCTCAATTGGAGACAATGGGGTGCTATTATTGTTGGTGTAAAAATAGAAGAAGATGGTATAGATACATATGAATTAGAGAATATTGTGAGGAATTTAAAGAATAGTGGTAAAGTTGTAAAATTAATATATACAATTCCAACAGGTCAAAACCCCTCTGGAGTAACAATGAGTATTGAGAAGAGGAAACACCTACTTGAAATAGCTAGTAAATATGACTTACTCATAGTTGAAGATGGGGCATATAACTACCTAGTCTACGAGCCTGTAGTAGTGAAGTCATTGAAATCAATGGATAGTGAAGGAAGAGTTATCTTTGTAGGTTCTTTTAGTAAGGTCTTAGGAACAGGGTTAAGAATTGGCTGGTTACACTTACCAGAACTATTAGCCGAGAAGTTTAGGGCTGCTAAAGGACCCACAGATATGTGTGCACCAGTACCTTCACAACTACTCGTATTACAAATATTGAGGAGAGGGTTATTTGAAGAAATTAGGAGTAAAGCTATAGCTAAATATAAGAGAAAGAGAGATCTAATGTTAAAAGCTATAGAAAACCATATGCCTAATCTACGTCACACAAAACCCATAGCTGGAATGTTCATATTAATATGGCTACCAGAATACATAAACAGCTGGAGTTTTGCAGAAGAAGCCTTAGAGAAATACACAGTAGCACTAATACCAGCAGAACCCTTCTTCACAGATGGCTCTGGTAAAAATGTGATTAGATTAAACTTCTCAATGCCGCCAGAAGACGTGATCGAGGAGGGTATTAAGAGAATAACAATACTACTCAAAGAAAAAATCAGTAAATAAGAAAAACACCTCATCTCTACTAGAATATATTCTTATAAAACTAGAACACAATACCACTATACCAAGATCTTAGAGCCCCAAATAATGCTTAAATAAAACGTCTAGGAAAAATTTTCAGAATTTTCAGAGATTAATTAGAAATAACTAGAGTACTTCTAATACTTATTTTCTCAAAAAGCTGGGGACTGTTTAGAGGAGTATTGTACATATTTGATATTTTTAAATATTAACTATTAATTAGAGTTTTGAGTTTTCAAAATATGATCTAGTTAACACGTTATCTCTATTCTCGGGAGTTTGTGTTGAAGTTTGTTTGTTTAGGTTATATGGAAATTTAATGATGAAGATAAACTTAGAGAGGGCAAGTAGAAGTAAAAATCTAATCAACTTTGTCATCTATAATATTCTCAAATTATTTCACATTATAGATTTATAAAATTACCTGCACGCTAGCAATTTAATCTTACTTAATGTTTACCTATAAATAGACATTTGTAAGGTAATATTTAAATATCAGAGTTCTCTAAAATGTTCTTTAGGTTGATATTGTGTCTAGTGAGAATGAGAAACGTAAGAGAATGATTCATGCAGTATGTGGTGGAGTTTTCCTCATAGGGCTCGCTATATTATTCTACTTTGACTTATTCTGGCCGTGGATTCTCGCATTAGTAGGTGTAATTGTGATCTTGGAGGCTTTAGCTAAGTCATAAATGTTTAGTTTAAACAATTATTTCTATTTTTCAAAACTTCTCTCACATTATATATAGTGTTATAATGGAGAGAGTGAGTGATTTCTATGGAGTATTAATTTATTTGAGAGATATATAGTGTTGGTGATGGCTTTGTCTAATTGTTTTGAGGTAATGTCTACTAGGTGTAGTATTAGGTGGTTTAAGCAGGATCCAATACCTTTAGATATAGTTAATAAGCTTATTGAGATAGCTACTAGAGCTCCTACAGCTCACGGAGCTGAACAATGGTTTTTTATTATAGTTTATTCAGAGGAGAAGAGGAGGGAAATACATAGATTATTGAAATTAGCACATAAGTGTCACGCTGAAGAAGCTTTAATTAATCCATATAGTCCCGAGATAGTTGATAAATGGATGAAGCGAATAGATCAGGGGATGTATATGGCGCCCTTATATATAGCTGCATATATTGATATGCGTAAGAGAGTTTATAGAGAAGAATTCTTTGAATGCGAAAAATCAATGGCTATACAATCTCTCGCAGCAGCTATTGAGAACTTAATAATAGCTGCGTGGAGTATGGGTATAGGGAGCGTGTGGTTAGGTGTACCACTCCTCCTAAGAGAAGAATTCAATAAAATACTCAATCCACCACCAGGCTGCGAACTCCAATCAATAATAGCACTCGGATACCCCGCTGAAACACCAAAGCCAAGAAAGAGGAAAAATATATCTGAAGTAACATTAGTGATCTAGTTTAAATAAAGTTAAAAATCCACAGTAAATTAAGACTCTATTCACGTTGAGTCATCGTTATAATAGAGGCTTTTCCACGAGTTTAATATAGTGAGTTCAATATCATGGTTCCTGTTCTAGGAGCATATTGAGCGTTACTTCGTATTAAGGGGAGGATTTTATACACGAATAGTTATGTACTTCTATATCTGTGTAACTTAGTTGGGTGTTTATTGTGAGTATTGCTTTAATTTATTATAGTAGGACTGGTGTTACTCGGAGCGTAGCAGTATTTGTTAAAGAGAGACTTGCTAGTATTGGTTTTCGAGTTGATCTCTATGAGTTAAAACCTCTACGTGAATATATTAAACCCTTGCATTTTAATCCACGATTAATTATAGACACAATTGTGAAGAGTAGTGTTGAATATATTGGTGATGAAGAGTTTA
>JAJHQS010000027.1 GCA_020833225.1 Desulfurococcaceae archaeon | reverse complement strand
AGTGTAATTAATACCCTTTCTCTAGAGTTCATAACAACACCATTTAACTATTAAAGAGAGATTCTTCATAATTATTACTGTTTAGATAAAAGGTTAAAGATGTATAAATGTGATATCATGAATAATGATAGAAATATGGAATCTGCTGACTTAATAGTATTAGTAGAAGTAGAAGAGATACCAAAGGTTACAGAGTCTTTAATATATAAGTATAGTGAGGTTAAGAGCATAATTCGTGAAATATTTTCAGAGCTCACGCCTACAAACATATTCTATGTTGGCTGTGGGAGTAGTTATTATGCAGCTTTAAAGAGCATAGATCCCTTAATAATAAACCTCCCTATGGTTAAAGCTTCAGCACTACCAGGCTCTGAAATGCTATTTCTACTAGATAGTAGTGAATTTAAGCATAGTATTAAACAGAATAACCTTTTAGTACTATTTTCAAGGTCTGGTGAAACTGCTGAAATAAAGTTAATTACTGATAAAGCTAAGAAGCTCTCAATGAGAACAATTGGATTTACATGTGTTGAAAATAGTTATCTCGCAAAGAACTCTGATCACGCCATAGTATTTAAAGATTGCTTTGAGAAAAGTTACTATATGACTAAGTCGTTTGTAGTATTAGCATTAATGGGTATTATGAACTCCCTAGCAATACTAGAGATGTTTAAATTATATAGAGGTATGAGTATTGAAGATGAGTTAAGAGAATTCATTAGGATCGTAGAAGATGTGAAGAGCAATAAGAGTAGAATTCGTGAGCTTGCAGAAGCAACTATAGACAAAGAACTATTTGTTATATTAGCTCCACGCAGCTTATACCCCATAGCTCTTGAAGCTGCCTTAAAATTTACAGAGATCTCGTATACTTATTCTAATACATTATATGCGTTAGAATTTAGACATGGCCCTATAGCTCTTCTCGAAAAAAGACATAGAATACAATTAATAATACTTTCAACTACAAATGAAACATCTTTCTCCTACATTAGCAAACTTATAGATGAGTTAAAAGAGAGAGGATTTAATATATTACACTTATCAGACTCTAATAATGCAGATTTCAAATTAGATTTAAAAAGATCTTCACACATATTACACGTAGCTTTTATCACGCCACTATATTACATGTCAATCTATAGAGCCGTAATGTTAGGATATAACCCTGATCACCCGAAACATATTGAAAAAGTTATTAAGACTATTTGAGATCAGATCTAACCTCTAACAACATACCTCCTCTCAAGTTAACATGTTCATCTCAAATTACAAAAATTTAAACAGTTAAAAAATACCTACTACTGGGGGAGGCAATGAAAGCTTTTACAAAACTAGAAGCAATTCTCATAATACTATTAGTAATTATAGGCGTTGTAGCCGTATATGGTTGGATTAGACCTATTCAAGCTCCAGGTGCTCCTACAACTACAACACCAACACCAGTAAGGGAGTTATATTTCGTCCCCATACTTAATAAGTGGATGACTTATGACGACATAGTTAATGAGATTAAAAAAGAAGGGAAAATAGTAGTAGCTGATTGGACTTATGGAGGTCTTGTTGAAACATACCACGTACCGGCGTTTAAAGAATACGTTAAGAAGAAATATGGCGTAGAAATAGAAGTTACATGGATAGGGACTCAAGAACCTGAAACAATAATCTCAGCAGTCCTCATGTCCCTGAGTGCTGGTACTCCACCACCATACGATGTAGTAGCTATTGAGGCCCCATACTTCTTCAGGGCATTAAAAGCCGGTGCTCTTGAACCAGCCATATATCTAGGCAACCCACTAATGAAGAACTTAGAATACGTTAACTCATTCTTCCTCCAACATCAACCATACGGTGTAATATTCCAAGCACTAGATACAGCTGGACTCCTAGTTAACACAGAAAAAGCAGGCTGGGTTAAAGACTATAGAGACCTAGCAGATCCCAGGTTGAAAGGACATGTACTACTACCTACACCAGGCACAGTTCACTTCGCCAATTTCCTAGTAAACTTGGCTTTTGCAATGGGTAAAGACTATAAGAACCCTGCTGAAATGAGAGAAGTTATAGAGTTTGCAGCAACAAAAATACATCCTAATACACTAAGATATACCGTGTCTGAAGCAGAAATCATGGAGCTCCTCGAGAGAGGTGAAGCATGGGTTGTTGCATGGTGGTGGTATCTAGCCCCAATTGAAGCTGTAAAAGGTTATCCTATCACCCGAGTAGCTCAACCACAGGGAAGTGTATTTGTACCTGGAATAGCATGGATACCTAAAAACGCTCAACACCCAGTTCTCGCACAAATATTCATTGATTTCCTAATGAGCATTGACTTCTGGTTTGCACTAGATTTTCCACAATATAGAGAATCAAAAGAAGACTTCTTAATGTTACATCAAAATCTACTAAATGACACAAACTTCGAGTTATTACCTGACTGGATTAAGCCAATATATGCAAACATATACCCATACCCACTTGACAAGATGAAAGAGTGGTATGTAATACCAGATTACAGCTATATTGAAGCCCACACTGAAGAGTGGTCTAAACTATATACTCAACTAGCTGGAATCACATAGTTTTTTATTCTCCTCTCTCTTTTAACTTAGACCAGGAGGCATTGGTGATTTCTCTTGAAGAGATTTTTAAAAGCTATATACGTATTGCTAATTTCACCAACAGTAGTATACCTAGTACTCTTCTGGCTAATACCATTAATTAATATATTAATAATGAGTTTTACTCGAGGAGAATCTTTTATACTTGGACAACCTGAATATGTGGGTCTTCAAAACTACTTCACAGTCATAGGTGAATACTATTCGACAGTAATAAACACGATCTTGTTTCCACTATCAGCTGCTACAATAGACTTTATTCTAGGTTATCCACTAGCATATCTACTAGTTCGTAGAAGGATATTATTTCGAAATGTGTTAAGAGCATCACTAATATTTCCATATTTTGGCGATATATATGTATCATATGGATTATGGAATATGTTTCTACCCGGAGGCCCCTTCGACTGGTTTTTCAATATCACTGGTTTATCATATAAACAAATCCTCTACACACCATACGCTGTTATACTAGGCTTTTCAATATTTACACTACCATTCATGGTTCTATATACAGCATCTTCTCTAAGCGAAATAGATCCAGCTATAGAAGAAGCAGCCTATACTCTCGGTGCAAGCCCATTAAAAACCTTCTTTAAAGTCATATTACCACTCTCAGCACCCGGCGCTGTAGCAGGATTTATAGCGTGTTTTGGATGGAATCTTGGAGGCTTCTTAATACCCCTCCTCTTAGGTGGTGTAGAGGCAAGTAATGTTATAACAGTTAAAATAGTTTATTTAACACTACAACTTCACAATTATGGATTAGCATCTTCTCTCGCCATTATATTAATGATAATGACTATTATTTCAACGTATTTAACACTAAAGATCACGAGAGTAGTTGGGTGAGAAATTGAGACACGAATATTCGCAAATACTATTAAAATACATTTACCTAGCACTAGTAATATTCTTCATCTTATCACCATTCATATTTATATTATACAGATCATTCACTTATAGAACATATTGGGGTGTATTATTTACAGGCCTAAAATTCTATAGTGAAATTCCTCAAGCATATTGGAGAGCCCTCATTAACAGCCTCATAGTGGCATTACTAGTTTCAATAATAGATTTTATAATAGCATTTCCAGCAGCATTTGTACTAGCTAGATATGAATTTAAATATAAGAGAATATTAACAGCAATACTAGTTGCACCAATGTTTACACCAGACATAGTAGCTGGAGTAGGATTAGCTAGTACATATATTAGGTATTACGGATTATATGGGACTTTCACAGGTACACTATTAGGGCTTGCATCAACAAGTTATCCAATGATGCTCCTCCCACTCTTTGCATCTCTAAGAACACTCGACCCAATTTATGAAGATGTAGCAAAAACACTAGGTGCTAAACCTCACCAAGTAATTATCAGAGTAATATTTCCACTCATAGGTCCAGGTATTTTCAGCGGATTTGTATTAACATTTGTATGGTGTTTAAACAACTACCTACTCCCATTATTCATAACAGGGCCAGCCATAGACCTCTTAGCTGTGAAATTATATTCTGATATTCGATGGTGGGGTCTACTTGGAAGAGTCGCTGCAGAAGCAAGTATACTTCAAATAGCAACATTTATAATAGTACTACTCTACTTAAAGTTCACTGGAGCCAAATATCAAGGCGGCTTCGCCCTATGAACATAAATAAGATAATAATCCTCACAATAACATTGATCTCCTTAATAATACTAGTAGTTATTGTGTTAAGTAATCTCATAATTAAAAGCAGTGTTATTGAAATAGTCGTCTTATCAAATTCTACTAGGCTTAAAAGCGGCGATTACATAGTCATTAAAATACTTAATACTAATAATAAGAATCTAGATGTAGTTGTTAAGCCCACAGAGATCTTTGAAATTACAAGTAAAATATTAAGTAATAACTTAATAGAAATACAAGCTATTGTTAAAACTAATGAGAGCTTAAAAGGGCTTTTTAAAGGAAGTGTTATTTTAACTCAAAATAATACTATGATCTATGAAAAACCCTTCTATTTCATTTTAAACCAAGAAAACCCACTAATAGAGACTGAAGGAATAATTTTAAATATTCAAGAAAACTACACATTAACCGTGTGGCACTGGGATATAGAAATACCATATAGAGCTGAGAGTAAATTATTTATTACACCCATATTAAAGAACTTCACGTTACTGAGAGACTACCTCGAATACGAGATATATGTTGGTAGAATAATGTATCGTGGTGGTGTTTGGTGGCCTCTAAGAGGATTTGGCATCTACGTCGTCAATAAGAGCTTAGATGAACTCCTCGATATTAGAGTAGAAGACAACATGGTCTTATTAAATATCACTCTTATACCTAGCGAGGCAAAGGGTGTTACAGTAATATATAGTGGTATTATTGAGCCTACTTGCACCTGGAAACAATGTGTCATTAAACTCAACATGGGATTTAACAATAAGCCCTATTTCTACATATTTATACCAGATAAATATGAACTTACATTACTCAAAGTATTTGGAGAAGTGGTAAATACAACAAAGTGTATATATGCTCCTCCAGGATTTAAATGTTACTTTGCAAAATATGAGAAAGCCATATTAAGCTCTTATGAACTCCAATTACATTTAAAAGAATGATGAGGTTATGAATACTTAAAAGCAGTAGGCTTCGTAATTAATATGTAAACCCTATCACCTTCACTTATATCTAGATATTTATATCTATCTTCACCATAGACATCTGCTTTTAATGATTCTTCTAAGCCATTAACACTTATTTCGAGCCTGAGATATGGGCCTATAAAGATCTTCTTTAATAATTTCCCAACTAAAATATTTGCATAAGGAGTGTCTCGTTTAATAATCTCTTTACTCACCTTAATATCCTCAGATCTTATTCCAACAAGAACGCTCTCTCCAATACCAATGTCTTCTCTAACTGGAACATATATTTCAACATCACTAGTTAATACTTTAGCCACATTTACATCTCTATATACTTCAACAACTCTCCCCTTTAGAAAATTAGTACTTCCAATAAATTCCGCGATAAAAGGTGATCTGGGGTTTTCGTAGAGTTCAACTGGTGTACCACCTTGCTCTATAACACCCCTATTGAGAACATATATGTAATCTGCTATTGCAAAAGCCTCACTTTGATCGTGGGTAACATATAGAGTTGTTTTCTTCGTTTCTTTAACAATCCTCCTGATCTCAAATTTAAGAGACTCTCTAAGCTTAGCATCTAAATGACCTAGTGGCTCATCAAATAATAAAACCGCTGGATCCGTCATTAATGCTCTAGCTATAGCTACTCTCTGTGCTTCTCCACCACTCAACTCACTCGGTTTTCTCTTCTCATAGCCTTCTAATCTTATTAATTTAAGTAGCTCTTTAACTCTCTTATCAATTTCATTTCTAGGTAGTTTTCTCAATTTCGCTCCAAAAGCTATGTTCTCGTAAACTGAGAGATGAGGGAATAATGCTATATTTTGAAAAACCATTCCAACATTTCTCTTCCAAGCCGGAAGATCAGTTACATCAATGTCGTCAAAAAACACTCTCCCCTCATCGGGTGCAATAAGACCAGCAATTATTCTTAAGAGTGTAGATTTACCCGAGCCACTGGGGCCTAGAATACAGAGTAATACGCCATCATCTACACGTAAATTTATATCTTTCAATGCATAAAAACTACCATATTTCTTTGAAACACCACTTACAAGAACTCTAACCATTAAACCCCTAATTCAACTATTCCTTTAAGCTTTATAAAATTCACATTTAAACTCTAACACTAGAAGGTCGTGTGGAGATCTATGTGTATGCATTACTTGTAGAGGGAGGTAAAACTAAAACACTTAGTATGGTTATTAGTGATAGAGGTGATCTACTAAGCTACTCTATTAGTGGTTCCTCAGGCTGGACAACTATAGGATTTGATAATGCATTTTCAAATTTAAAATCATCAATAATGAGTGCTATTAATAAATGTAGATTATCTCCTAGAGAAATAGATATAGCTATACTAGGTCTACCAGACCTCGACACAGAAAACGCTAAAGCCTACTTCGAAGAGAAAATGAGGGAATGGGGGGTTTTCAGAGTTAAACCACTAATTATACCAGACTTCGTAGTAGCCTATTACGCTGTTACATTAGGAGAACCTGGAATAGCTGTAATAGCTGGGACAGGGTCAATAGCTTATGGCAGGAATTCTAAGGGGATAAGTGCTAGGGCTGGGGGTTGGGGTTGGTTTGGTAATGATGAAGGTAGTGCTATATGGATAGCTATGAAGGCAATAGAGGCCTCTGGCAAATTCTTTGATGGAAGAGGACCTTACACAATAATTGCTCAAAAAATACTCAACTTCTTTAAAATAAAAGACCCCCTACACCTAATAGACATAGTTTATCCATTAATAACTAGAAATGTAGGAGAATTGGGGAAATTAGCTATACTAGTTGATGAAGCCGCTGAAGAAGGAGATCAAGTGGCTAAAGAGATCCTCGTAAATAGTGGTAGAGAATTAGCTTTAATGGCAAAAGCTGTCTATGAAAAAATACGTGTAGATAGTGAAGAATTTATTATTGGAGGTGTGGGAAGTGTTTTTTCATCGAAAATACTGAGAGAAAGTTTTATAGATAATGTAAAAAGATATATTCCGAGTAGCAGGGTAATTGAGCCCCTAGTAAAATATATGCCCATAAAGGGTCTATTAGCAATATTAGTTGAGAAAACTGGTCTATCTAGAAGTCTTATAGAACTAGTAGTTAAAAGTGTTCAAGAAGAAATAGGCGAATAAAATAGTTTTACTCTCTCATAATCTCTTTACTTAGAGAGGTATATTGCTAAATTGTGTAATCCCAAATTAATTGCATAGTGTCTTATTACACTATTTAAATTCTCTACTAAGTATTGTTCTACATTTACACCAGTATAATTAGAAATTTTCTCTAAGAGGCTTTTACCTCTACTACTAGACCACACATATCTAGAAGCTAATCCTAATTTATATTCTTCTACCTCAGTAATACCTCTACTCACATACTTAGATAATTTATCACTTGACACTATGAGGTTATCTAGTTCTAGCATAATCTCTGATCCTAGATCTCTACTGAGTTTTCTACTAACAAGATCTCTAATAGTAGAGTACATAATGTGAGCAAACATAGGTCCAATATTAACTCCACCAACGTGATTTCTAGGTAATTCACCTGGATTCTCTAAGTAATCTCCTGAGTGAACTTTTAAGTATAAGCCATGTTTTAACATAGTGTAAGAGTATTCTCTAAGCACCTCTGGATTAACCATATTACCAGGTTTAACAATTGTTCCTACATCAGCTACTCCAAAAACTATCTTAGATGTGTCAAATCCGCGAGATTTAAGACTAGATAGAGTTTTCGCTATGAATTCGTTAACTAACTCTCGAGGCTTAAAACCCCACCTATCACTGCCAATTTCATATTCTAATATAACACCATATCTCCTAGCGAGATCTTCTGAGTATAATATTAAATCTATAGTTCTCTTAATAGCCATGTCGAGTTCTGCAAAACCACTCTTATTCTCCATATCAATAGTTGTATCAATATGTATTATGTTAAAACCTGCTTCTATAAATGCCTCTAGTGACTTTAAGAAGTCATTGAGTGCTTCACTATATGAATAATTCTTAGCTATATGTTCATCTTTTAGCCAGGGCCCGCCATGATCTAGTTCGAGGAGAACTGGAACATTGAGTTTAAATTCTTCAATATAGCGTAAAACACTTAACTTAAAACTAATAGGCGTCCAACCAGTATAACCACCATCTCTATCAATTTGATTTAATGATGCAGTAAAACACAATGGAGTATTAAGTTCTTTCGCTGTTTTTACATATGCTAAAACAACATGCTTAGATATAGGTGAAATACATAGAAGAGTTGCATTAAGTTTAAGCATGTTATATATTTTACTAAGAATAAATCTCACGTATATTTCACTCACCTACACTACTCTTACATAACATCTGGTACTTAAACCAAAATCTAAGATTATAAGAGAAGTTATTAATAGCAATTTACTTGTATATTTGCTCCTAGTTCTTCACGATTTGGTAAGGCTTATTAAGGGTGCACCCGATTATATTACATGGTGCATCTAGCGTGAAGAGGGCGTATTTAAACCTCATATTGGTTGCTTTAGTATTATTTTTTGTATCAACCGGGATAATTACTAGTGTTTATGCTGAGAAACCTGTTGTAGTAACTTCGACTACAGTACTTGCATCTATAGTTGAGGATTTAGCTGGAGATCAGGTTATTGTTGAGTATATTTCTTTACCATCTGTTTGCCCAGCACACTATGATGTTAAGCCTAGTGATGTTGAGAAGCTTAAATATGCTTCACTAGTATTATCACATGGTATTGAGCCATGGATTGACAAGCTAATTAGTGCTAGTGGTTCTAGAGCCCAGGTTTTTAAAGATATTTGTAAGTCTTGGAGTACTCCTAGTGATCTGAAGAACTGTTATATTCAGGTTGCAGATATACTTGAAAAATACCTGGGTATATCTATTAATGAGCGTTTAAATAAATCACTACAAATAATAGATGAAGTAGCCTCATGGTTAAAGAACTACTCGAGAGAAAATGGATTTGAAGGAGTACCAGTAGTTGTTATGAAGTGGCAGAAGTCTTATATTAGCTACTTAGGATTTAATGTTGTTGCATCATATGGTCCTCCTGAAACAGTTTCTCTTAAAGAATATAGTGATGTTATAAGTAATGCTACTAAAGCGCGAGCTATCTTAGTAATTGATAATATACCGAGTGGTGTAGATCTAGGTATAAAAATCGCTAAAGAGATTGGTGCTGTTGAAGTAGCTATTCACAATTTCCCTAAAGCAGCACCAGAGATCTCTAATGTAACAGATATGTGGATATATAATGCTAAACTATTAGCAAACGCTTTAAGAGCAGTAAATACTACTATAACTACTGAAACACTATATAATCAAGTTTTAAAACTCAGTAGAGATGTCAACTCACTAATAATGTATCTTAGCATCTCTATAGTAATCAATATAATCCTAGCTGTGGCATTAGTAATAGTTATTGTAAAGTTTAAGGGTGTAAAGAAGTGAATTGTGGTTTAACATTTGAAGAAGCAATTAAATTTCACGGTCATCTAGGCCCATGGCTACTAATAGGATATAGAGCTGGAGTAATAGCTAAAAATAGGTTAAAGCCTAACGATATTCACGATCTTCGATGTATTGTCAAAATACCTTATAAAATACCATACTCGTGTAGTATTGATGGAATACAGGCATCAACATGTTGTACTCTAGGTAAAGGAAATATAATTGTTGAAAACAGCGAGGACTTCGAGTTCATATTTATTAATATTGCGAGTAAAGAATCATTAAAATTAAAATTGAGAAAAAATGTGCTAGATAAATTGTTAAATATTAAATCAATTAATGAAGCATTAAGCTATATTATGGGACTTGGAGATTGGGATCTCTTCGAATCGAGTTAAAAAATGTTTATGTAACATACCAGGATATTGAGAGACCTGCTTTGAAGAAAATAAATCTACATGTAGGTGAGAATAGATTAGTAGTTATTACAGGGCCTAATGGTTCAGGTAAAACTACACTACTTGAGACGTGTTTAGGGTTACTTAAACCTTTTAAAGGCCTAGTTAAACTCCTAGGTATACCTACAACTAGTAGGAGAATATATGTAGCTAGGAGACAATGTAGTTATTTACCTCAAAATTTCATGAGAAGCCCTTATGAGTCATATACAGTTAAACAAGTTATTGCTATGAGTCTACTCTCAATTAAAAGCTCTCTCAGTACTTTGACACCTGATGATCTATGTAGAATTAGAACTGTAGTTAAACTACTCGGTATTGAAAATTTACTTAGTGAGCCTATTGGTAAACTCAGTGGTGGTCAGCAACAAAGAGTTTTCTTAGCAAGAGCTCTTGTAAGAGAGCCATTAGTGTTATTTTTAGATGAGCCGTTTTCAAGCATTGATCCTGAGAGTAGAGAACACATTACGCTACTAATAAATGAGTATACTCGTGAGAAGAATGCTACAACTCTCATAGTCTCCCACATAATTAATAAAGAGCTAAGTAGAGTTGCCGATGCTGTAGTAACAATGTCTAATGGTGAACTAGTAGATGTAGTAGGTAATTTATATTGAGGTGTAATTATGCTTGAAATAATATTCATATCCCTAGTAATTGGCGGCCTCATGTTAGCATTATTAGGTTACTATATTTCAAAGTTAGGTTTAAGTACAATAGCGTTTTCAGCTGCACATGCTGCATTAGCTGGTGCAGCAATTTCAAGTATTTTAAATAGCGACCCCTATACTCTACCAGCAATTCTCACCTTGTTTCTTGGACTAATACTAGGTGTAATTTTACCTAGAACTAGTATTGAGGTATTAAATAATTTATCAATGATGTTCTTCTCACTATTTAATAGTATAGCTCTCATTGCCATATATTTAAGCAACGTAGTTGTACTCTCTACTACTAGAGTTGGAGGTTTATTATGGGGGAGTCCTCTCGCAGTTACTATAGATAGATTTGTATATATCATGATACTTACTTGTGTATTCATAACATATCTCATGCTCACTAGGTCTAAATTAGACGCTATAGTATTTGACAAGAAGCTGGCTGAAGCTGAGGGAATTAATGTTCAATTCTACTCTATAGTAATTATAACATTTATGTGTATTGCACTAGTATTAATGCTAGAAGTTATTGGGGGATTCTTAGTCTTTTCACTACTATATGTACCATACATAGTATCAATAATAGTAACTTCAAGAGCAGATATTCAATTAGTAATTGCAGGCTTATTCGGCGCTATTATAACTCCACTTGGAGCATTTTTAAGTCTAATACTAGATACACCAATAGGATCTACAATAGCTTTAATAGTATCATTATCAGCTATAATTATATACATAACTAAGAAGATACATGGAGTTTTAAAGAATTTTATTTGATTTAACTCACTCAGGAATATTTCAACAATCACTTGAAGTCTCTATTCACTATTAATATGTGATCTAGTATATGGCGAGTTATACATATTGCTCTAAGAAAATCTCTAATTTAACGGATAGCGTATGAATATTTAAAATAGCTATGAGGTTTCTTATAGTATATAGAAAACACACTTAAAAATTAAAGAGTAGATTAAGAGATCTAAGATTGGAACATCCATGTTGAATTTTAATCTAGAAACTAGATGTCTCCCTGACGAGTTCCAATGGGCTTGCTTCTTTGAAGATTTAAATATCCTATTTCCTTATAGCTCTTAAATAAATTGAGAGGTGTTTATTATGGGTGAGGTTGTAGTATTAGGTGGATCTAATGGAGAACACTTAGCAATTGAGTTGTCTAGATTAAGTGGGTTTGAACTAGGAGAAATTGAGATTAAAAAGTTCCCAGATGATGAGACATATATTAGAGTTCTTAGTGATGTGAGTGGTAAAGATGTTGTATATATTAACTCCCTACAGAGAGATCCTAATGAGTCTATTATTGAAACGATTTATACGTTAGATACTCTTAGTGATCTAGGAGCTAAGAGAATTATTGCAATTATACCATATATGAGTTATGCACGTCAAGATAGTAGATTTAAACCTGGTGAAGCTATTAGTATTCAGACACTTGGGAAGTTGTTTAGATCTGTAAAAGTAGATTATATTATAACTGTTGATATGCATCTTCATAGAATACAAGATCCTAGCATAGTATTTGGCGCAAAATTCTACAACATCACAGGTGTGAGAGAATTAGCAAAATATGTTAAGAGAAACCACATCATTAACTATGAAAAGACCGTTGTTATAGGTCCTGATGAAGAAGCTGAACAATGGGCTAAAATTATGGCTAATGAACTCGGGGGTCTAGAATATGGAGTTCTAGAGAAGAAAAGACTTACAGCTGAGGAAGTAGTAATTGAGGCTAAAGGTGTTAATGTAAATGAGAGAGACATTATAATAGTAGATGACATTATAAGTACTGGAGGCACTATTATAGAGGCCGTTAAGGCGCTGAGGTCTCTTGGAGCTAAAGACATTATAGTTACAACAGTACATCCACTACTAGTTGGAAATGCCTATGCAAAATTACTTAAATTAAACTTAAAAGATCTTGCCGGAACAAACACAATATTAAGTCCTATAAGTAAAGTAAGTATAACTCCAGCCATTCTAGAAGAACTAGTAAAAATACTATAAACTAAAGAGATTTTAACCTAAAACCACCTCATCAATTTTCCCAGTAAATTCATAATGCCATAGATTCTACCTTTAACAATTAACCATAAATAACAAGTAAAAAACTAGAGCTATAAGAGGTGCCTAAAAGTTGATAGCCTCTTCTCTACCTCGACTAGTTTATTTATGACATTGATGTCAACATATTTACTGAGATTAAAGAGAATTGAAGATATTAACGTGAAACTGTAAATAGATATTCGCAGCAGAAGATGACTCCACCTTAAATTACTTTGTAAAGATTTCTTCATCATAAATCTATTTCAATGAGACTTTACATTATTCATTTATTTAACTACATTATATTGCTAAATAATTATTCTTCGTCTTCAAATATATCGTAATCTTCATCTTCCTCGAGGTATCTTATGAGTCGTTTATACCTAATATACCTCTGATAATCTCTCTCATATTGATAAACAGGTATCATTAAGTCTTTACAAAACTCCTCTACTACTGCGAGTTTTTCTAATTCATTAATATCTACTTCTAGTTTTTCAGGGGGATTAATTACTTCTTTCTCGACGCTTAAATATCCACTAGTGTCTTCTCTAAGCCCTATGAGTACTATTGGTTTCTCTAAAACCCAAGCAAATATCTCAGCTTGCCTCCTAGCATAGTCATTTATTGGGTAGAGTTTAAACTCATAATATGTATCTGTAGATTCATCATAAAGATCTGGTTGTGCAGATATAAACAATCTATCACTAAGCCTCTTAAACTTAGTCCTAGGTTTCTCACCTACTACTCCAGCATTTAAGAGTGCGGCATATGCTCGATAAGCTTTGAGAACAAGTTCTCGACTATAAATACCCTCAGCTCTAAGCCTAGCAGCTATCTTCCTAATAAACCACCTGGATATCTGTGCATACCAAACCCATGAGTATATGTGATTAGCTAAAGTATACTCCTCCTCGAAAATCTTACCAAACTTCAATGAAACCTCATCACTCTCAGGAGGTTTACTTAACAACCTAGCTACATCTGAGGCTTTAACAACTAAAACCTCAATAGACTCATTACACTTATCTAAAATATCATTATCAGGCAAGTCACTATAACCCATTAAGAACTTTATAATAAGAGGAAAATTAAACTTATTTTCCACGCGAATTAATATATTATCATAGATAATCTTAGAATTATTAATTATTCATAGAACACGTTATTAATTTAGCTTCCAGTAATACTTACTCATATTTTTAAAGACTTCAGCATCAGATTTGTTTATTGTAGTTAGTGTTGTTTAAGATACAGAGATAAAATTGTGTTTAAAATACTTGTAGAGTGTTTTCTAGTTCAGAGAGGTTATTTAATATGCCTGTTAGATTTTATGGTGTTATTTCACCTTTTATTACTCCATTTAGAGAGGATTTTTCAATTGATGTTGAGGGTGTTAAGTGGCTTGCTAGGTATCAAGTTGAGAGAGGTGTTCACGGAATATTTCCAAATAGTACTACTGGTGAATTTGTACACTTAACTAGAGATGAGGCTATTTTAATTACACGCTTAGTGATTGAAGAGGTTGGTGATAAAGCATGGGTTATACCTGGTATAAGTGCTAATTACACTGAAGACTCTGTAAATCTAGGTAGAATTTTTAGAGATATGGGTGTTAGTGGAGTTATTGTTACTCCACCATACTTCTTCAAGATCTCTGCGGAGAAGTTGAAATTACATTTCTCAACTATATTAGAGAAATTAGATTTACCAGTTATAATCTATAATATTCCAGCTACTACAGGAATAAATATCCCTATTAACCTTTATCTTGAACTAATAAGAGAATATAGTAATCTAGTAGGAGCTAAAATCACATATGAAAATTTCACATACTTTAGACAATTAATACAAGTCGTTAAAGGCGAGAAGAAAGATTTCGCAGTATTAACTGGCCTCGACGAGCTACTATTACCAGTTCTCATGATGGGGGGTGATGGTGGAATAATGGCATTAGCAAATGTTGCTCCACAAATACATAGATCTATATATAATGCTTTTATAAAAGGAGATCTTAGGAAGGCGCTTGAAGAATGGCATAAATTATTAAAACTCGTAAGAGTCTATGATTATGCATCATCATTTCCAACAGCTATAAAAACACTACTAAAAGTATTAAATGCACCAATAAAACCATATCCAAGACCACCATTAACACTAGAGAAACTAGAAGTAGAAGAGAAAATACGGGAAATTGTTAGAGAATTAAATTTGACACTTTAAAATACACTCATGGTTTCAGAAACCCTACGTTTTCTTTACCCATTTAAATAATCCATATGTCTTCTCTTGACTTGGTTTCACGTATTGACGTGGTTGCTTTTGTTCCCTAGTTTCACTTGTTTCTTCTTTTACTTCTTCATCTGCTAGTTCTCTAACAACTAGTTCTATGAAGTTGTCTCGAATTGGCTCATATATCTTCTCGTAGAATTTAATAGGGTCTTCTAGTACTTGGCGTGGAAATCTACTTAGATATTTTAATGCTGCCTCCCACGCTAACTCATATGGTATTACATTCTCTATTTTACTAGTAATGTTTTTATCATAGTCTTCTGGTAATTGTTCTTTATCTCCAATAATGAAGTATCCACGTGGAGATTGAAAAGCACCTTCACCAAGTACTTCTACTTGTTTCTTAGATTGATCAATATAATCGCCCGCAATCTCTTTATCAATTGTTACTATATCTATGTAAAGGCGCCTTGGATCTTTAGGTATATAACCCCTCCCATAGTGTTTAGCCCAAGCATAAAATATTGCTCTATTTAAACCAAAACTCTTAGCTTTATCTAAATCTCCATGTAGTAGGTAATATCGAGCTGCCTGTAGTAAACCCATTACTTGAAATCTGCCTATTTTACCTCCACTACTCTGTGTTACCTTAGTAGTAGTTTTCCTCGGCGTTGACGCTATAAGACCAAGCCTTGAGTGTAGCGGCTTTAACGCATTAACTTTCTTTAACGCCTCTAACGCAATTGTATCTCCTTCACCATGTTTAAAACTCTTCCACGCATTTGGATCATGTCTAAATGACCTCGGATCTACCCAGCTAGGTTCAAAACTAGTAATAGAATTTGGCTTAAAACAGATTGCTACAACATCTCTTCTACGATGTAGTGATAATGGAAGTGTGAAAATTCTCTTAATATCTATTAGATTTTCAACTTTAATTCCTCTCTCCTTTGCTATAGGTTCTAATTTATCTCTAATTTCTTTTAACACATATTCCACAATAGAGTACGCTATTATGAGTGGATTATACTTTGAAGTGATCTCGTTTGAAAAAGCCTTCTCATTAATTCTAACATGTGCTCCTTCACCACTCCACAATATGTAAACACTTTCCTTTAACCCATTTTTCTCTAAGAAATCTACTATTAAACTAGCTACATCTAAAACACTCCTATAGTTCTCTAGTGAGCCGTCAATATCAAAAAATGGTGTAGTATAAGCTATATTACCTGGATCATCAAGAGAGCTACGCGAATCCAAAGACCTATACACATGAATTGTTGCATAAAGTGTTCTAGCATTAAGCCTCTTATACCTATTAATAATGCCTAATACATCATTCTCACTACTAATAACTAAGGGCTGATCCTTATAATACCTTACAAAAATCCTCCTCTCACCATAAGAACCCTCAACAGCAACCCACCTACCACTAGCATATTCAACAATCTCTCTCACAACATCAACACGACTATAGTGACTATAGATAATTGAACTCAAAATAAAACACCTCTCTGAATTAATATTTAAACGCTGTGTCTTAAGCCATAGGATATATTAATCAACTATGAGTAATGGTTTAAAAACTGATATTTTAGTCGAAAACGTTAATATAATGACGTAGAATCTTGTACAAGAAGTTTCTGATTAATATTAAAGTAACCGTGTTAATTAAAGACATAGTTCCACGTGATAACTCTTACATAGCACAACATAAATTATGGTTCTTTATTAAAACTTATAGAGAATGAATTAAGAAGAATACTTTAGTCGATCTCGGCAAAGATCACAAATATTATTACGTAATGTACGTGTTTTAAATATAGATCCCGCTCCAATAGACACTGCAATATTCACACATGTCACTGTGATCATGCCAAGGGGCTAGTAGGATTATTAAAAATAGAGTATTCTTTTCTAAATCATGTAGTTTAAATTCTAGTTTAATACAATATAGACCTCATAGCTACTAGCTATTATACGGGATTTAAAGTATAAGTAAAGTTATATTTGAAATTCAAGGATAAATTTATACCACTAGTATATCTTTTTACTTTTTAACTAGAACTTCTATTAAACCTTAAAACAACATTCTAATTTATGAGAAGTTACTATTAGATCACATTTCCAGTTCTAATAATTTCTTCCAGCCTCTTAATTACGTTATATTCTAATTTTAGTGCTTTTAATTTATCAATAACTCTTTCTACATCATACTTGACTCTATAATGCGTGAAATTGCATGTTTCTAGATCAAATATTGCATAAGACGCTCTTGGATCTCCATCTCTCGGCTGACCCACACTGCCTGGATTTAACACATTTATACCTTTTACTTCAAGAGTAAATGATATGTGTGTATGACCCAATATAACGTGGTCTGCATCTACGAGTTTAGTTCTTAAACTATATTTACTCGCAGACTCTGTGAGTAATTCTTCAAGATCTCTAATTGGCAAATCTGGTTTTAGATATCCATATAATGGGTCTCTGGGTGCTCCGTGAACAATATATATGCATTTATTTGACAATTTAAGTTTTACATTGTGTTTCAGTGTTTTAAGCCAATTAACTTGTTCATGTGTGAGTAGCTTAATTGATATATTGAGCCTTGTATATACGCTTAAATCATGTAGTATTTGATGACACCTACAATCTGTATTATATGCTACAGCATAGTCGTGATTACCCATAACAATAACTTCTGGTTTAAGTTCTCTTATAATATCAACTACAATATGTGGTTCTGGACCATAGTCAACGAGGTCTCCTATAACCCATATAGCATCAAATCTCCTAGCAGATTCTAAAACAGCCTTTAAAGCATCGGCATTGCCATGAATATCACTTATTATTAAAACACGCAAC
>JAJHQS010000061.1 GCA_020833225.1 Desulfurococcaceae archaeon | reverse complement strand
TCCTTATTTGAGTATTAGAAGATTGTTTTTAAACACGTGCTTAATAGAGAGTTATTGGTGATTTACGTGAAGCGTTTTAGGGTATTTATACCTGAGCCTGAGTGGCCTGAATCACACAGAGTCCTTGAAGAAGTGGCTGAGGTGGTTGTTGGAGAACCTGGAGTTAAGTATAGTGAAGAGTTATTGGCTAATATACTTAAAGACTTCGACGCTGTAATAATAACCTCGCAGCATAGAATATCTCGTAGAGTCATATATGAGAGTTCAAGACTTAAAGTTATAGGTAAATATGGCTCTAAACCTGGAGCTGATAATGTCGATCTCGCGGCTGCTACTGAGAGGGGTATTCCTGTAGTTTACTCACCTGAGGCTAATTCAGATAGTGTTGCAGAACATACAATTGCTTTAATACTATGTTTACTTAAGAGGATATGTTTCTTCGATCACCTCCTTAAGCAAGGTGTGTGGAGAGAAGAATTCCTCGCTAAGAAAGACCTTAACAGAGAGCTTAGAGATAAGACAATTGGAATAATAGGTTTAGGTGCTATAGGGAAGAGAGTTGCAAGAATATTACAGTCTTTTGGAACTAGGCTAATAGGATATGATCCCTACGTATCTCCAGAAGCTCTTGTAGGAATTAACATAACGTTAGTTAAGAACTTAGATGAATTACTCAGAGAGTCAGATATAGTCACTATACACGCATCACTCACTCCTGAAACATACCACATGATAGGGGAGAGAGAGTTGAGATTAATGAAGCCAACAGCATTTATAGTTAATACTGCACGTGGAGCTCTAATAGATGAAAAAGCCCTTGTAAAAGCATTAAAAGAAAACTGGATAGCGGGTGCTGCACTAGATGTGTTTGAAAAAGAGCCGCCACCTAAAGACCACCCCTTACTACAATTAAGCAATGTCATAGTCACACCTCACTTCGCCTCATGTACTTATGAGGCATTTGAGAAAGAAACAATAACTGTACATAGAGATGTAGTAAGAGTATTAACTGGGTGTAAACCCATCTACATAGCTAACCCAGAAGTTCTGGGCAAACGCCTAGACCTACGAGACTGCACTTGATAAATACTAGGTTGTTTTTATAGAAGCATATTGATATTTAAGGGGGAATTATAGACATGAAGGGTTCAAGAGTCCTCTTAGAGATGTTTAAAGGCTATCATGTTGACTACGTATTTGGCCTTCCAGGTGAGACTACTCTCCCATTATATGTAGAATGGGTAGACTTCCCCGACGTTAAACACGTGATGTTTAGAGATGAGAGAAGTGCTTGTTTCGCTGCAGATGCTTATGCTAGGGTTTCTTTTAAGCCAGGTATTTGTGAATCACCAAGTGTAGGCTCTACACATATAATTCCAGCAATTGCTGAAGCATATTACTCTAGTACACCAATAATAGCTTTAACAACAGATGTTCCTCTACACTTACATAAGAAAAACATGCTTACAGCAATTGATCAAACCTCGCTCTTCAAGGGTATAACTAAAGAGACAATGACTATAACTAAGGCTATTGAAATCCCACACGTAGTTAGAAGAGCTTTTAGACTAGCCACAACTGGGAAACCTGGACCTGTTCACGTGAGAATCCCTTCAGATATCTTAGAAGAAGAAGTACCAGAATTAGATATCTATGTTCAAGAAGACTTCGCTAAATACCCAGGTCACAGATTCACAGCTGAATTAGAAAAAGTTAAAAAAGCAATTGAGCTCCTCTACCAAGCTGAGAAGCCGCTCATAATTTGTGGTCAAGGATCTCTCTACTCTCAAGCATGGGATGAACTAGTTGAGCTTGCAGAGCTTCTCGGCATACCAGTCGGCTCAACTATGGCTGGTAAGGGGTGTTTTCCAGAAAATCACCCATTATCTATAGGTGTAGTTGGGTCTAGGGGTGGTACAAGCTTCTCTAATAGGGTTCTTAGAGAAGCTGATCTTATATTCTATATTGGGTGCAATACAGACTATACAACTACAGATGCGTGGACTTTACCATCTCCACTAGAAGGTAAAATAATTATACACTTAGATATAAGTGAAGCAGAAGTTGGCAATAATTATCCGACTCAAGTATCACTAATTGGAGATGCTAAAGCTACTCTTAGACTCATGTTAAACATGATTAATAAGAACTTAAAGAGAAATTGGAGAGAAATTCCTCGAATAAGGGAGTTAATTAACTCATCTAGAGAATTCTGGGAAGAACTTAAAACTCACATGGATTCAACTGGAAAACCTGTAAACCCAATTAAGTTTATAAAATCTCTCTCAGAGAATATACCTCAAAACCACGTTTTAATAGCAGATCCAGGAGTAAGCGCTATATATCTCTCAGCTTTTTACAGAGTTAAAAAGCCAGGTAGAACTGTGCTCTTCAATTATTCGCTAGGAGCACTTGGTTTTGCAATACCAGCATCAATAGGAGCACATTTTGCTAGACCTGAAAGCCACATTATAGCATTAACTGGAGATGGAAGTTTCGGCTTCACAGCAGGTGAATTAGAAACTATAAGTAGAGTAGGTGGAAAAATCACAATTATATTATTTAATAATCAAAGCTTCGGGTGGATAAGAGCCTCTATATACTTCAAATATGGACCCAAATACTTTGCTACAGAATTCAAACCTATAGATTACATGAAAATAGCTGAAGGATTTGGCCTATTACCTTTTAGAGTAGAAAGCTCTGAAGACCTAGATAAAACCCTCAGTGAAGCATTTAACACAGATACACCAACATTTATAGAGATCATCGTAGAACCAGAAGACAAATTCGTACCACCAGTCCCCTCATGGGTTAAAAAAGCTAAGGAATTAGGGCTAAGATACATATATTGAATATAATTAAATATAGCAAAGCCACTAGCTAGTTAACAAAGATTTTTCATTCAGAAGTATTTTTCATTAAAAACATAATACCTCTTAAGGTGTAGAAGTGTGACTTATACTCAGAGATTACTAGTTCTTTTACTTATCCAATTTGCGACTATAAGCGCTTTACGTATAACACCTGTAGAGCATTTAAAGACATATAGTTATATGAGTGAAGTTTACTTAGAAAACCCTTCATTAGAAAATATTTGTAGTTTTCTAACTGACCTCTATGTAGACTTGACATCTAACTACGGGTGTATTCGCGAAAGCCCTATGGTTGAAAATAGTAAGTGCTATACTAGTAGTAATCTACTAGCAGAATATGTACTCAGAAATCTATGTAATAAAACCCAATTAGCTAATAAAGTTAAAGCCTTCCTCGATAAGTATAAAGTGGATTTCTATAATTACTATCAAATACTATTAGGTAGAAATTTTACTCTACCTCTTACAACAGTTGAACACGTTAAGATCAGTACTGTTAATGGCATTGAAATACATTATGTCAAGAGAACTATGAATAAAATCCACGACTATGATGAATACGCTGATCTCTTGGCTTATAGTACACTATACTACCTTACACAGGGAGATGTGGGTAATGCAATAATAGACTTAGTTAAGCTTAATTCTCTATTCGACGGCATTGGTTTTAGAGATAAAGCGTATAGTGGAGAATATGAGACATATAAAATAGCACTTGCAGTAGTAGTGTTTAAGGCCATTAATCACACTAATCTAATTGAGAAATATACTAGTGTGCTATTTAGAATTAAACCATTGACAACTCTATATGTGCGTGGTGAAGTGACAAATGAGTTGAGAGGTATTGGTGACTTAAATGTCGAGACAGTGTGTTTAGTAGCAATAGCGCTTTATTCTGATCTTCCATATAGAATTAAACCCTCTACACATCTAACCGAGGTAGATTTAAACTCTATTACTAATTACATTCGTGACGTCTACACATTAATGATTATTGTTCTCACTCTCTTAATTACTATATTATTACTAGTAATAATAATACTAGTATTAATGCTCAAAATAATTAGTCGAAGAAGTAGCATCTAATATACTCAATTGAAACTTTAAAACTATAATTCTATTTAAGAGCATATTATAAGTAATAAGTAGTATTGTTCTTGAGTTTTAAAGAAGTTGAAATTTTAAGAAGGAGAGCTAATTTTCTTAAGAAATGCGTTAAAGTTGATTGATGAGGGTGAAGATGACTTAGCAGTATTTAATCTAGAGCAATATTGTCAACTAATACTTAAATATAAACTCCTAGTTATTAGAGGT
>JAJHQS010000007.1 GCA_020833225.1 Desulfurococcaceae archaeon | reverse complement strand
AGGAGAGCTAATTTTCTTAAGAAATGCGTTAAAGTTGATTGATGAGGGTGAAGATGACTTAGCAGTATTTAATCTAGAGCAATATTGTCAACTAATACTTAAATATAAACTCCTAGTTATTAGAGGTGTTTATCCACAAACACATTCACTTAGAAGATTGATAAGGGAATTGGGGAGTTTTGACTCAAGGATACTAGTACTTATCAACTATGTTAAGAATTTACATTATGTTGCGCGACTTAAAGAAGCACATATAACTTCAAGGTATTTACCATATGAATATACTATTGTTTTAGAGGTGTTTAAGTCGCTTGTTGAGGGGGATTCAATTATAATGTACTCTACTAGAGGGTTTATGTGTTTGGATCAGTTGTTAGAGGTGAGTATACTGCTTTAAGTGATATTGATATTTTAGCCGCAATTTCTAATTTAGATTTAAAATACAATATTATGGTTACTGTGTATAGTGAAGTAAATGCACCAGTAGAATTACATATTGTTACACTAGAGCTCTATGAAAATTAGTATAAGAGATTTATTAAGCCTGAGGAAATAATCGAGATCTAGATAGATCGCTCTACAAGGCTATTTTTACTATTACTATATATTATCACTGTGCTCTTGAGTCTTCAATGTGTTTATATATTTGAGGTATATAACTATTACCCGGTGAGTTAGAAATTGATGTCTAAACACCCGCTTGAACTTCCTCTTGGAAGAAAGTTGTCTAGAGAAGAACTTGCTGAAGCTATTAGATTATCTATTATTGCTGAACTTGACGCTATAAACTTGTATTTGCAATTAGCTAGGGCTATTGAAGATGAGAGGTATAGGAAGGTCTTTGAGGATATTGCTAAAGAGGAGAAAACACATGTTGGCGAGTTTTTAGCTCTGCTAAAAACTCTTGACCAAGAGCAAGTTGAGGAGATCGTGAGGGGAGCTAGTGAAGTTAAAGAGCTTACTGGCCTCGAAGTGAGAGATCCTACTAGTCAACAAACATCTTTAAGTAATGTTACCAATGTATGGAAAATTGTCTCTGAGAATGTTGTGAGAGTTGTTGATGCTAGTAGAGTGTTTAGGAGGTTTATACCGATTGTTAGAGTTGGTAGAGGTGTTGATGCTGTTAGTATTGAGTCTATTAGTGGTGCTCGAAGCGTCTTACCACTCAACGAGATCTCTGTTGTATTTAAGGTTACTCAGAGAGCTGTAGACTACGCAGAGCAGTTTAAACAAGTCCCAGAGCTCGGTGACGCTTATAGAGCTGCAGTTGAATTCGCTACTCTAGAAGATAAATTTATATTAGAAAAACTTATGGGTCTTACAGGTGCTGTGAGAGTTGAAATGAGCTCTTGGGATATTCCAGGCACAGCTGTAAGTGATGTAGCAAAAGCTATAGCTAAAATGCTGGAGAATGGCGCTCGAGAACCATTTATACTATTCGTAAATCCATCTAGATATGTGAAGCTAATGGCTGTTCACGAGAAGACTGGTGTAATGGAGTTAACGAGGATTAAGAGTCTTGTAAAAGAAGTTGTTTCAACACCAATATTACCTGATGATATCGCAATATTAATTTCTACTAATCCACACGTATTAGACTTAGTTCTAGGTGTAGATACACAAGTAGATTACCTAGGACCTGAAGACGGCTATCACAAATTGAGATTATGGGAAACTATAGCTCTAAGACCTAGATTAGAGAAAGGCGTAGCAATACTAAAACAAACAAGTCAGTGAATATGAGAGCATTTCATATCTCTAATTTTACTCTTTAACCTTTTTACACACCTCTCTCAATAACTTATAAATTTACATATAGGGGGGCGTTTTAATGAGCAATGTAAGTGTTAGAGTATATAGAAATAATGATGTTTTAAGAGTTATTGGTCTTATTCCTCAAGGCCATATTCACATGAGGCTTATTCTGGTGCTTAGAGATCAAGTTATAGTATTACAGGAGGCGGCTATATCAGCTATTGTAAGAGCATATGTGAATATCGTTGGACACCCTACTAGGAGGGCTATTGAATATATTCAAGTTAAGCTTAGTGAGCGAGATAAGAAGTTTGGATATGCTGAATATCAGCTCATTGAGAGTGATAAGAGTGAAGAAGAAATTATAGCTGAGTGGGGTAGGATTATAATTTGAGATCTATATGTTGTAGGAGTAATCTAAGTGGGTTTTGCTTTAATCCACTGGATATTTAAGTTAAATATTTGAGGTCTAAGATAGATTTAGCTAGGTGTTCTCTGTGGAGAAGTGTGTTATTCTAGCTCATGGTGATGGTGATGGTGTTTGTTCAGCTGCACTTGCACTGGGCTTCTTGAAATCTCAATGCGATGTCTCAGTTTACTTCACACATCCTGTTGGTTTAATTCACGACTTCAAAGAATTTGTGTCTAAGGGTAGTAGAGTTGTAATTTTAGATATAGCTGTTAATGAGCTACACGCAGTTGAACTCGCCCATATACTAGAGGAGTATGCTAGTGTAGGAGCTGTCGTTTACATAGATCACCACCCATTACCAGAAGATTTCACTGTGCCGCAGAGAGTATTCTGGGTTCATAATACTTGTTGCTCAGCTTCAGAACTCACATTTAAATATTTTCACGACTTGGGTTTAAGCGGGGAATATAGTAGAATAGCACTTTATGGTGCTATTTGTGACTATCTTGATGAAACACCCTGGGTTAAGAGTGAATTGTGGAAGTGGGATAGGAGATCAGTTTTCCTAGAGGCAGGTATCATATCTCAGGGCCTTGAGGGTGCTAAGAGAGATTATGAATTTAAGAGAGCTGTAGTAGAGTACTTGGCGAGAAATATGCTTCCAAGTCAAATGCAAGAGCTCGTTGTGAGGAGTATTAAGCAAGCTGAGCTAGACGAGAAATTGAGAATTTGGGTTAAAGAAAACCTTAAAATTAATGGTCAAGTAGCATATGTGTTTAATCCACCTGGTAGTGTTGGTAGAGCTGCTAATTACGCTAAAATATATGGTGGTGTTAAAGTAGGTGTAGGTATTGAAGAGCGTAAAGACATGTTAGTTATGAGTCTTAGAAGTAGTGGTGAATGCGACTTAAACACTATTCTGAGAAAACTAAGTAAGAGACTAGGTATTCATGGTGGAGGACATCCATCAGCTGCTGGTGCACGAGTACCAAAAGATATCTTTGCAAAATTCATAGAGGAGTTAAATAGAGAGTTAGGTGGTGTTATATGAGTATAAAAGCTTTTATAAATGGAAAGATCTATGTATCTTTTAATCCATTAAGAGTTGAAAGCGGCCTCCTCATCTATAATGGTAGAGTTTTATATGTTGGTTCAGCTGAGAGGACTCTTGAGCTAGCAAGGAGTCTTGGAGGTGAAATAGTAGATTTAGCTGGTAAGACTATAATACCTGGTTTTATAGATTCACACTTACACTTAGACACACTAGGCTTAGCCCTCTCAACACTGGATTTAAGGGGGGTTAGGAGTATAAGTGATCTTAGAGAGAAACTTAGAGAATACGCTTCTAAATCTAAGTTTACGTGGATTCTTGGTCATGGATGGGATCAGGAGTTATTTGTAGAAAAGAGGTGGCCTACACGCTGGGATCTAGATGAAGTTGTAAGCGATAAACCTGTTCTATTAACTAGGATTTGTCTACATGCTGGTGTTGTAAATACACGTGCACTCTTGATCTCGAAAATTGCTGAAAGCGGGTTACCTGGTGTTCTCAGAGATGAGAAGGGTGAACCTACTGGTGTTTTATTAGAAGACGCGTTAAAATATGTGAGAGAGAAATTGAAAAGTGAGTTAACTATTAGAGACTACGTAGAGCTCATTAAGACAGCACAAGAACACTTACTCTCTATGGGAGTTACAACTGTCGGTGTAGCTGGTTGTGGTTTAAAAGTATTGAGAGCACTTATGTCAATGTGGTCTCGTGGAGAACTGAGAATACGTGTAAGACTTTACTTATATCATGTAGATGGAGATGTAGATATCTTAGATATACTAGATAAAATTGGTGTTAAATGTGGATTTGGAGATGAATACTTGAGAATTATGGGTATAAAGCTATTTGCTGACGGTGCCCTAGGTCCAAGGACAGCGTGGCTTAGTGAGCCATATACAGATGACCCCTCAAATAGTGGTGCCCCAATATTAGAGCCTGAGAAGTTGAAGAAACTGGTTAAAAGAGCACATGATATTGGATTACAAGTAGCTGTACACGCTATTGGTGATAGAGCTTTAGACGTGGTGTTAGAGGCTTATAGTTACATTAGACCAGAGAAGCTTAGACATAGAATTGAACATGCGTCACTGGTGAGAGATGATCAGCTTGAAGAGTTAAAGAAACTTAAACCAGCACTCTCAATACAACCACACTTTGTAATATCAGATTGGTGGGCTAAGAGTAGAATTGGAGAAAAGAGAATTAAATGGCTTTACCGTTTCAAAACACTAATTACTAGTGGTCTACTAGTAGGCTTCTCTACAGACGCCCCTGTTGAATCAGCAAACCCATGGGAGACTATTTATGCAGCTGTTACAAGGGGTAAATATGATAATATCCCATACTACGAGGATACAGCGAGTGAAGAGCTTACAATACTAGAGTCTCTATACGCGTATACTCAGGGATCAGCAAAAATACTTAGAAGTGAAAATGAAATTGGAACACTAGAACAAGGTAAACTCGCAGATTTTATTATCCTAGATAAAGACCCTCTCAGCGTATCCGAGAAAGAGCTTAGAGAACTAAGAATCATTGAAACATATGTAAATGGTGAAAGAGTCTACTCAAAATAACTATTTCTCTCACGTATGCTTTTAACTAATAGATAATTGTAAACAATTGTAAAAATAAATCGCTGTTTTATTTGAATATAGTTAGGTAGGGGGTTTGTGAATATAGCTTTGAAAATTCGCGATGGACTAGTAGAAGTTGATAATAAGCCCTATAGTGTAAGCGAGCTCTACGTGGGAGGTGTGTTAAGAGGTGAAATAAGTATTAGTAAGAATACTGGTATTTGGGGTGAAGTAGTAGTTGAAGATACATCTACAATTACATATGAATATCCAGGTATACTTATAATTGGAGCGTGGAGTAATGGTGATAGTATTAGAGTTGATGTAGTTGAACTTAGAAAGAGCTTTACTGTGAAGTACTCCTCTAAACAGCGAGAAGCTTCTGAAGTAAAACTCATATTTAATAGTGTAAAATCACATTTAATAACCTCTTTTACACCTAGGAGAATTATACTACACTGCAGAGGTGTAATAGAGTTAATTGAAGAACCATTTAAACTACTATTAATTACTAGATCTCGAGAATAGGGTTTTGAAGCCACGGAAGTATTGGTATTGGTGGAGTTTTCCTCTTATGTCTTGAAGCCCTATGCATTAAAAGCACTTTTTCAAATAATTCACGTGGAAGCCCTGTATACTCTACTGCTTCTTCAATGTTGAGTTTAAGGTCGAATAGAGTGTAGAGAGCTAAATCTATCTCCTCGTAATCATAACCTATTTCACCACGTGCTGTATGACCTCTCCATAGTCTTGGAGCACTAGGCTTACTAGTAATTCTCCCTGGTACTCCAAGCCTCTTACCTAGCTCTCTCACCTGTGTCTTATAGAGACATCCCAGTGGTAGAAAATCTGCAGCTCCATCACCATACTTCGTGAAATATCCTATTAATATTTCACTGCGATCACTAGTTCCAGCTACGAGACCACCATATTTATTAGCATAATAGTAGAGGAGATTCATTCTAACTCTTGCTCTCAGATTACCAGTAGCCATGTCTTCGCGTATTTCAACAAAAGGTGCTATGGTATAAGAATCAACAATCTTATCGATGTAAAATACGTGGTATTTAACACCAAGGCTCTCAGCAAGGTTAATAGCGTCGTCAACATCTTCCTCAGGTGTAGATCTAGAGTCAGGCATTATAAGTGCTACTACGTTTTTCTCTGGGAGTAAGTGGGCTAAGATAGCGAGGAGTACTGAAGAGTCAATACCACCACTTAAACCCATAACAACAATACGAGTACTAGTCTTCTCAATAATACTCTTTACAAAGCTTGAAATATGCTCAATCACAGTGTCATAGGATATAGAGATAACATCTTTAATAGTAATTTTCACCAAGCATATTCACCAGTCATAGTTAATAATCTAATTAGCAAATAAAATACTCTCGAGTACAGTTAATAACAGCACTAATAGAGGGTTGTTTGAATTGAGCATTGAAAAAATTATTAGAGATATAATTTCACGCAGAGATCCAAGCGGCTACTACATATTGCTAGTCTATAATACAATTGATGCTAAGAGTATTCTTGCCCAATATACAAGTATTATAATTGAGGAATATGGAGGAATACTAGTAGTTAAGTGTAAGAGTAGGAGAATTGTAGAGGAATTAGTCCGTAAACTAAGTAATAGGAGTGCTCTCTTAACACACTAGTTAACTTCTACTTGGAAAACAAAGTTTTCTATATTCAGTATTCATATCTCTCTCATATATCTCTCCACGTGGAGTCTTCTCTCTAAATACTCTACCCTCATAGTAGTAAACCTTAGTTGAGGGGTCAAGCCAGCAATCTGGTCTTAAACCAGCTTTAAGACATGTCTCAGCGAGAAATGTCTCTTCATCCCAGCAATATTCAATAGGTACTACTGGAAGTAATGTACCCTTATATAATCCTCTTTCAACTACGAGGCCGTGTCTACCTATGATCACATGTCTCGGGAGATCAGTTCTCTTCTCAACTTTTAAGAGAATAGGCTCTGAGAGCACTGTAACCTCTACTATAATATCATCCATTTCACTCAACTCGACTGGCGGAAACCTAGGATCGCCTGTAGCAGCCTCAATAGCGGAGTCTACGAGGACTTCTACAAGACTCCTAATTGGAGCGAGAAAACCTATACAACCACGTAGATTAGTCTTACCAGTTCTCTTATCTATTGTCTCAAGAGTTGTAAAAGTCATACCGGGCTTTAAGAGCTTCTCACTGGGAATATCTTTAGGTTTTATTTTAACACCACTTTTCAAGTATTCTTCAATAGCCCTCCTTGCAAGTCTAACTAAGTAAACTCCCTCTTCAAATGTAAGTTCTGATGGGTGTAGAGTATTTGAAGCCATGTAATAACACCTCCTAAAATAAAATCTCTTAGTGAGAAAAATATATGTGTGTGTTTCACTACTACCTTAATGTTAATTTCAATTTTAATTCTCCTAGTTTTTCTCTAGCCTTACCCAATATCTCCTCAATCATTTTCCAGTGACTACCAACCCAGTATACTTTACCACACCTCTTACAAACCCAGAAATCACTATAAAGCCTATAGACAGCTTCTGGTACTTTACCTCTAACACTTTCCCTATTTACTTTTATAAGTGGAGTATTATCTTCAGGGCATCTTGTCTTCTCAGGATCAATGTATAACTTTATACCAGCGAGTAGAGCTATATAAGCAAGCCTCGTAGCCATATCTGTATCTGGTATATAAATACTCCTCACACCACTCCTAATAGCCTTGTGATGTAAAGCTCTATCTCTAGTAATAATATATCTACCTTCAAGTTCAGCTCTCCTAATAATCTCCCAGTCTTCAGCATCTCTATCATACACAGTATCATAACCCAGCATTCTCAGCCACCTAGCTAGAGTACCAAGCATATTGTTTACAATAAATCTCGGCTCACTACTCATAAACTCCACACTAACACTATAATCCCAGCTTAAAACACCTCAATCCTTAAACTAGGCTTTAATAACTATAAAATAACACTTTAAATAGAGATAGGAGTAAATAAAGAACACTTATATTCTTTTTAATCCAAGTTGTTATTTAGGAGCTAAAATAGCGTAGAGAACATCGCGCTCTGTTAAAATCCCCTCTAAGACCCCGTGTTCATCAACTACTAGCACTGAGCTCACATCTTTACTTAACATTGTCTTAACAGCTACTACTAAGTCGTCTTCAGAGTGTACTGTGGCAAGATCTTTAGACATAATCTCATCTACAGTTATTTCTAATACTTCTCTAATATCACCACTAATACTTCTCTCGAAAATACCTGGTGGATTGAAAAATCTCACAACATCAACAGCTGTTATAATACCAATAACCACGCTGTCTTCTACAACTGGTAGTCTTCTATACCCATGATAAGTCATTGTCTCTAATGCTTTCTTTAAACTACTCCCAGTAGGAATAACGACAACCGGGCGTGACATATAATCTCTCACTTTAGCTCCAAAAGCCACTAAACCAGCTAAGTAACTCACAAAGTCATGTTCAGTGAGAATACCATAAACCTCACTACTCCTAGTGAGAACTGGGAGTATGCCTGCACCATAGAGAACCATGCGTGAGAGGGCTTCATTAATACCCTCATCTACATACACGTAGACAGGGTTCTTCACCATAATACTCTCAACAGGCTCATCTCGCAGCGCAGTATATAGATTATAACCATGTCTCTTTTCAACAATACTGTAGAGTTCACCGCCGCCAAGATAATTAACAATACTCATAGCTGTAATTAAACCAGCAAACTTACCGGCTGAGAGTACTAATAGACTCCTATGTGAAGAAGCCATTTCTTCAATTGCTTTAATAATAGGTGTAGTCGTATACACGTATTTTACATTACGCTTAGCTAAAACTTCTAGTTCTTTTAAGTGTTTAAAAACCCTATCGTCAAAATTAGGAGTACCCTCTCTCATCCACCTATAATGCTCTTGTCTACGAGGACGTATTTTAGGCTTAAAACTCAAAATTAACACCAATATAATTACTCAACATGGAGATTATTATCTCTTAGTAGTTAACAAATAGCTTAAATACCAATAAACACTGTTAATTAACAACATGGTTGAGAACATTGACTAAGAAAATTGACTACATCAGCGTCGAGAAGAAGATTAAAGAGTGTATTAAGAATTCCAGAGTATACTATGAAGAAATATACATAACACCTATTAGTAGTGGATTTAAAGTAGAAATTTCACCAATGCCAAGTAGTAGTGTTATTGAAGAGGTTGCTAAATGCATTTCAGAGAAGATTAATATTAACGTGAAAATTAAAGAATATCCTTATGGAAAAGTCATTATTGCAACTTATACTGAGACTAAATAGACTTAAACCCTACAAGCTCTAATAGGCGCTTTGATAGCAATTTCACAGCTACTGTTGTCACTTTAGAAACACTTGCTATATTCTTAACTGACATAGGCTTATTAGCTAAAATACCAGCTGTATAGAGAGCTGCAGCTGCTAATACACGTGGATTCTTACCTACAGAAAACCCTGTCTTATTAGCCTCATTAAGTAATTTAACAGCATGTTCAATAACATCTCTATCAATATTTAATTTCGGAGCTATATAGTATAAGTGGTCTTCAGGTTTAGGTATATTTACACTAATACCTAGATAGCTGAGAATACGCTTATAGAGGCTTAAAGCCCTCCTCCTCTCAGATTTCACGGCAGAAATTACTTCACGTAGTAATAATGGCACTCTATGTCTCCTACAAGCAACATAAACAGAAACAGCTGCCACGTCTTCAGGTCTAAAGCCAAATGCTACTTCTTCACTAATAGCTCTCTTAGCAATATCTCTAGCCTCAAGAATAACTAGTGATGGTAAATTAAATTCTCGTGAAACACCATCTACAAGGTCTAGAACTCTCCGCACATATAACTCAGACAATATTAAATCCCTACCTGTTGCTTTGGAAAAAATCCTTAAATATTTTTCCTTATGAATAATCTTCTACCTAGAGTTGTATATTAATAAAGAGCAATTATAATAGCTAGTTTATTAGAATTTAAAGCGGCTGTGAAGAGGGCAGGGTTTACCGGATCTGTGAAGACGCCCTCGATCACTGAGCCGTGTAGAAATATTCTCTAAAAATTCACTTTTTAACTAATGCTAGTAGAGCTCCTATGAGAAAACCTATTGAGAGCGGGCCTACTGTGAGTATTCCAAGAGCTATGAGTAAACCTATTAAACGCCTAGCTATATCCCCAAGTTCACTCATTAATGCATGTGCTTGTTCACTCAGAGACCATAGTGAGAGAAGTGCTCCTAGTAGTAAGAGGATTATGAATGCGAGAACATACTTAAACGCCTTAACACTAACATAGCCAAGTCCTACTCCAAGTATAAACTGTAGTATTAATACTAGTAGTGGCTTACTAGACAATAACACCTCTATAGCTTCTATAAGGCCCACTTCAGACATAAATACACCTAGTAGTGTTATTAGAGTAGAGCTTAATAAAATAAGAGCTTAGAGTTCACGTAAATTCTTCTTTAAAGACTCTGAAAAACTATTTATTAATTGCATTGTCTCAGTTGACAATATAGATTTATTTTCTAATAAGAGTCCAAGTACTTTTTTAACAACTCTCTTAACATTACTCTCTTTTAAGCTCTTAGAGATCTCCTCATAGTATAGGCCTTTAACACCGTGTTCTCTCGCAGTATTAACTATTATTCTTGAAACATCTTCTATGGGTCTTTGAGAGAGAGCTTTTCTAATTACTTCTAAGAGCCCTTGAACACTACTACTAATATTTTTAATAACGTCTACTTGTTCTTCACGTAATAACTCTATAAGTCTCTCAGTAAACCCCTCTACAATTAAGAGTGCTGTTGACTTAGCATCATTAAGATATTTAACGCTCATAGCATCAGCATAATAATCAGATTCAAGCTCTACTAGAACAGGGTTTTCAGGGTCGCCGCTGTCAAAATAAGCTATATAAGACCTTACGTCAAGCTTCTCGCGGACTTCACGATATAACTCACCCACGTCTTTAGGCTCTACTAATTTAGGTATTTCATAGCCTATTAGTTTCTGAGACTCACTCCACGTATATAGTCTCCCCTCAGGATCTCTTGCCATCGTTAAATAGAGCTTAAAGAGGCCTGGATCAGCTCCTATTGGATAAGGTGGCTTTGTAATAGCTGGTTCAGGGCCTTCTAATACAAATGTAAAAGTCCACCCCTTAAACTTCTCAACTACATTGTAGAGCCCTGTTTCTCTAGCCTTAACATCAGCTATTTCTACATAGGGGTTTGCAATAGTATCTAGAGACTCCTCTACTAGTTTACCCCTCATATAGTACATGTTGTGAAGAACATATCTAGTAGCAAAAATCCACCTGTCAATTAAGGGGTTATAGTATAGCGTTAAATGCCACCCATCAATTCTCACAGTAACCTCTCTGGGGACCCTATTTTTAAGTTCATTCTCAGAAATACCAGGAGACTTAGCATAACTCAATGGCTTATTAAAGGGATAAGCTAATATACTAACGGGCTTATCACCCTCAAATAGAATAATTGTTCCAAAAGCATGTAGTGCTAATGGGTAAATTTTAAATGGAACATTAGTCCTCCATGTATATATACATATAGACCTATTACCAATACTACTACACTTCTTCTCAATATTCCTCGTAAACACATACCAATACCTATCTAAGACAACATTAAGCTTCCTCGTAGGCTGACCTAACACTTCACCAATAACTCTAATCTCTTCTTCACTTGGACTATAACCTTCACGCTCAACTCTATATATAAAATCCTCTACTAGGAAAACCCTATTAACCAAGCATTTCACCATTAAAAACTACAATTAATGTAAATTTAATCCTTAATTATGCTTAAAGAAAATGAGAACACTACACTAATAGCTAATTAAGGAGTTTTAATTAATCTAAAAGTGGACATGATGAACCGGGTGAACTGGAGGACTCTGTGAAGAAGGATGGCGTCGCTGATTTTTCCATGTATAAATCAATCTCTGAGACTATTAGTAACTAGATATGTTTCAATAATACCACGTCTTTTAAAAACCCCTTATGTTAAAATAAGAGTTAAATTTAATGGTAAGAAAATACCTATACTACTACCACTAGATCATTTAGAATCAGCTATTTTAAATCTTAAACACGTGTTTATAGATTGTGATTATTTTCAAGTAGATTACGCTATACCTAAATCTAATAGTATTATTATTGATTGTGGTGGTTTTCTCGGCTACTATACTATAGCTATCTCACAGTTTCTCAGCGAGAGAGGCGTAATACATGTTTTTGAACCAAACCCATTTATATTACCAATTTTAACGAGAAATATAGAGATGGGGGCCAATAGCAAAGTATATATTTATCCACGAGCCCTCTGCACAGAGAGGGGCCAAGTAAAACTATATATTGGTGAAAATCCAGCCGTTACATCTATAATTAGAGATCACGTGGAAGAGTTCACATCTATTAAGAGTATTATCAATGTGAAGTGTATCAAGTTAAGCACACTATTAAAACACATAGGAAGAATAGATATTATTAAACTAGATGTTGAGGGTGTAGAATTAGAATTATTGAGAGAAGCTAGTAGTGAGCTTAGAAGAGCTGAGAGCTTAGTAATAGAAGTCCACAGAGATCTCGTAGATACTGTTGAAATCGAAAAATTACTCGTAAACCTAGGCTTTGGATTTTTCATAATCTACACATCTAATGAAATGCCCTACCAAGTAATATTCTACGCTAAGAAAATTAATTGAATAATTATCAAAAGACTTTAAAAACGTAGAGAAACAATATAGTTGTGTCTAAATGTATTTATCACCAATTCTCTCAACATTGAATAAGTTGTTAACAGCTTCTTCAAGTTCTCTGTAAATACCTCTCATAATGTATTCTAATAAGTATTGAAAAAGATGGTGAAAATCCAAGTGAATATGTGCCTGTTTTAGACAATACATAGTGCTACTTTGCTATTATCCACCCAAAACACCTGTTCAATGTCTCTAGGCATCTATATGAAATAGTCATATGTATGGGGAAGTATTTTTAATCATCTATAGATGTTAGATTTGAGGGGGAATTAGCGTAGTTTAAGAACTTATAGTTAACTCTACATTCAATTGCCAAGATTATTAGATTAAACATTGACAACTATATTAGGTGTGCAATATGAGACGTAGAGATTTAGAATTAATGATTGAAGAGTGGGCTAAGAAATTCTATTCTAAGAGGCTCTTCTCCATAAGAGATCTCTTCGGAGTAGATAAGGCTATTATTGGAATGATACATATGCTTCCACTTCCAGGAGCACCGGCATATGAGGGTTGGCCTATAGATACTATTATTGAGCGTGCCGTAAAAGAGGCTAAGATATATGAGGAAAACGAGGTTAATGGTGTAATAGTTGAAAATATGTGGGATTTACCATATTATAGTGGAGCACTTAGAATACCGCCTGAGGAGATAGCAGCACACGCTGTAGTTGCACGTGAAGTTGTTAAAAACGTTAGTATACCAGTAGGTATAACAGTAATACATAATGGTGGTAGAGTAGCATTAGGCATAGCTAAAGCTGCTGGAGCTAGATTTATAAGAGTATGTCTCTACACTGGCGCGGCTGTGTGGGATACTGGTGAATTAGATCATGGTGTTACAGCAGACCTCTTTAGGCTGAGAAAACACCTCTACGCTGAAGACATAAAGTTCTTTGTTGATGTTGTTAAAAAACATAGTGTTGTATTTCCCGGTATAGATATTGTAACACACACTAAGTGGAGTGATTTTTACCTAGCAGACGCTATTATAGTTACTGGTAAAATGACTGGTGAATCTCCTTCACCTGAAGATGTGAAGTTAGTAAAAGAGATCGTGGGTGATACACCCGTCCTAATTGGAAGTGGGTTAACACCTGAAAATGCAGAAAAACTTCTCAAATACGCTGATGGGGCTATCGTAGGTACATATTTCAAAGTTAATGGTATAACTCAAAACCCAGTAGATCCTGAGAGAGTACGTAAATTAATGTCTGTAGTTAAGAGGTTGAGAAATATTTGAGTAGAGAGTGCTGTGTCATCGTATATGGAGATCTCCTCTTAGATATCCTCTTCTACTTAGAGGAAAATGTGAGTATAGATCGCAGGGCTCACATAATTAAACGCGTGATTATATCTCCTGGAGGTGCTGCAGGAAATATTGCTGTAGCACTATCTAGACTTAAAATACCCGTATATGTAATTTCAACTATAGGCATAGATCCAATAGGAGAATATTTACTAAGTACATTGGTAAATGAAAATGTAGGAGTAGATTACATTAAGAAAATTAAAGAAACCTATACTGGGGTCACAATTGGCTTTATTGAACCCAGTGGTCATAGAACACTCTTCACGTATAAAGGAGCATCAGAGAAAAACACTATTAGAGCTAGAGAATTCTCTTCTATCTTAGATAGATTAATGTGTGTTCAATTAGTATTTATTTCAGGTTATACTATTCACAATGAAGATCGTGGTGAAAGCATTATAAATATTGCTTCAGAGGCTTCAAAACACGGTGTACTCGTAGCTATTGATCTTGGCGGGTTTAAACAAGAACACAATAAAATACTCTCAGAGCTGAGAGGAAAATTAAATTATTTATTTCTAAATGAAGAAGAGCTACTTGAGATCACTGGATCTATGAATGTTAATGATGGCTTAGAGGCATTATATGAGATAATTACACCCCACGTTATCTTTTTAAAACAAGGTGAGAAGGGTTGTTTAATCCGAGGGAGAAATATTGCTATAACTATACCAGCATATAGAGTTCACGTAGTAGATACAACTGGTTGTGGTGATGTTTTTAACGCCGGAGTTCTCTATGGTATATTGAAAGGTTATAGTATAAGTAATGCGGCAAAATTGGGTTCACTACTAGCAGCTTACAAGGCTACTGGTTATGGTGCTCAACACTTACCGAGAGATCTTGGTGAGTTATTAAATTTTGAAAGAATACTGAGTAATAGTGAGAGTTTTTAATTTAAGAACTCGTTTTTACCGGCTTAACTCCCCCCATTAATAGCCCTATATCTTTAAGTGTAAACTCCTCGGTTTTACCAATAGCTAGAAATTCTCCCTCATACATTACTGCTATTCTATCGCTTAACTGTAACACCTCCTCTAGATCAGCTGATACTAAGAGAATGGCTTTACCTTCATCCCGCGTCTTAGCTAATAATTCTCTAATATACATAGTTGAGGCGATATCAAGCCCCTTAGTTGGATGTACAGCTATTATTAATTTAGACTCCTTACTAAGCTCTCTTCCAACAAGTAATCTTTGCCTATTACCACCACTAAGACTCCTTACAGGGGCTTCAAGTCCTGGCGTAATAACATTAAATGAACTAATAATCTTCTTAGCAAACTCTCTCACACTACTCCACAGAATTCTACCTTTCTTAATAAATAGGGGTTCCCATTGTCTACTAATAAGGGAATTTTCTGTAACAGTGAAATCTACAACTAGACCATATCTCTCACGGTCTCCTGGAATGTGTGATCCACCCGCTTTATAAAAACTCAAAGGGCTTATTCCACTTATTGCTACACCGTTAACTTCTATAACTCCTTTTTCCGGCTTTCTAAGGCCGGTAATAGCCTCGATAAGCTCATCTTGACCATTACCTTCAACACCGGCTATGCCAAAGATCTCTCCAGGATAGACTTCGAAAGAAACTCCTTTTACAGCGTAAGCGCCGAGATCATTTTTAACCCAGAGATCTCTAATTCTCAGTACTGGGTTAACGTATTCTATAGGGTTCTTTCTCCTAAATACTACATCTAATTTAATTTCTTTACCAACCATTAAAACTGCAAGTTCTTCGGGTGTAGCTCTATTTGCATCTAATTCTCCTGCTACAATACCTTTTCTCAAAACAACTATTCTATCAGCTACACTTAAAGCCTCCTTGATCTTGTGTGTAATAAAGACAACACTATTACCCTGCTCCTTAAATCTCCTTATGAATTTAAAGAGCTCTTCAACTTCTAGTGGTGTAAGAAATGATGTAGGCTCATCTAATATTAATATTCTAGCTCTCTTATAGAGAGCTTTTAGTATTTCAATTCTCTGTCTTAATCCTAAAGGTAATTTTTCAACTGGAACTTCAAGAGGAACTTTTAATCCGAGATTATCCATTAATTCTACAATATTTTTCTTAACTTCACTTAGTTTAAGAGGCTCTATTAAACCTAATACTCCTCCACGGCGTTTTTGAACACTCCATTCGTATTCATAACCTAAAATAATATTTTCTAGTGCTGTGAAATTTGGAACTAATGTGAAAATCTGGTGTACCATTGCTATACCTTGATTTAACGCATCTCTGGGAGAATTAAACTTGACTGAAACACCATCAATTAATATTTTTCCACGTGTTGGCTTTATGAAGCCGGAGAGTATTTTCATAAGGGTGGTTTTACCAGCACCATTCTCTCCTAGTAATCCAACTACTTCACCACTATGTATTGTAAAATCTACTCCTCTAAGAGCAATTGTTCCATCTGGGTATACTTTGTGAATATTGATCATTTTTACAACTTCGCGTCTAATAATACAACACCTCTATAAGAAACAGAAAATACATGTATTTAAAATATTTTTATTATAATACTCATTACCTAGGACAAAGTACACTCAGCTATGGGAGATTACATGGCTATTTTAATATTAAAAAAGACTCTAAGTAGAGTTGCTGAAACTGTTTTTGCACTACTAGTAGGATTAATCCTCTCAGCAGTAATAATAGTAATACACGGCTACAGTGTAATTGACACATACTACTGGCTATTCTACGGTGGCTTTATCTACTATAATGCTATATTAGATGCACTTGCATTTGCAACACCACTCATGTTGACAGGTACAGCTTTTGCAGTAGCATCTCTAGCCGGGCTCTTTAATATAGGTGTTGAAGGGCAAACCTATATGGGGGCTATAGGAGCTATTTTCGCTGGTGCTCTATTAGTAACTAAGGTGAATGCTCTTAAACCAATAGCACTACCACTAGCATTACTCTTCTCAATGCTCCTTGGAGCACTATGGGCTCTGGGCCCAGCAATACTTAAAGTATATTTTGGCGTTCACGAAGTAATATCAACTATAATGTTTAATTGGATGTCATTTTATATATCAATGTATCTCGTGTCTACAGGACCACTAGTAGATCCCAATAGACCTGAGAAATCACTCACAGTTGTTGAAGAAGCTAGGTTTAGCGTGATCTACAGTATACTTACAACATCTATTTACCTCGCAGTCATAATAGTTTCATTAACATATTTCCTCCTATGGCATACTAAACTTGGATTTGAAATAAGAACTTGCGGTATAAATCCTGATGCTGCAAGATATGCCGGCATAAATGTGAAGAAAACAATGCTTTTAGCATTTATTATCTCTGGTGCATTAGCCGGGCTTGCAGGCGGCTTAATAGTCACTGGTAGACCACCTAAGTGGGCTATACATGGCACACTAGGAGATGTTGTAAATATTGGTTTTGATGGTATTGGTGTTGCATTAATAGGTTCAAATCAACCATTAGCAATAATCTTTAGTAGTATACTTATTGGTGGCTTAAGAAATGGTAGTAGACTCCTAGAACCCTACGTTAAAATGTCATCAGAGCTTAGTAGAGCTATTATAGGATTAATAATACTAGTTATAGCATTACCAGAGCTCTACAGGTATATCTCTAAGCATTTAAGAGGTAGATTAACATGAAGCTCCTTTACAAATACATATTACTTATATTATGCTACATCATAGTAGTAATGCTACTTAGATTTATAGGTATAGACCCTGTAAAACTAACACATTCAGCACTATTATCAATGACACCACTAGCACTTGCAGCTCTCGGAGAAGTTGTAAATGAGAAAGCTGGATTAGTTAATATTGGGCTTGACGGCATAATGCTCATGACTGCTGCTATTGGAGTTTGGGGTGCAGAAGCTAGTGGTATTGGATATATTGGATTACTAGTAGGATTACTAGTAGGAGGCTTAATTGGATTAATACTTGGAGTTATGAGTACTTATGGTAAAGCTATACAAATCATCGCCGGCATAGGAGTAAATATCTTCGCATATGGATTCACCCCCTACTTCATAATGGCTATGTGGAAGTTCCCGGGTATTAGAATTCCACCTAAAGAAGTCCTCGCAAAGCCGAGGACAATAGTTCTTAATGGCGTGTATTTTGATATTAGTGAAGTAACAATACTAACTGTACTCTTAGCACTCATCTTCTACTATATTTTACATAAAACACCTCTAGGATTAAGAATAAAAGCATGTGGCGAGATGCCTGAAGCAGCTGATGTAGCTGGCATTGGCGTGTTTAAAATAAGGATAATTCTGTCTACGCTTGGAAGTGCTCTGGCTGGTTTAGGCGGAGCTTTTATGTCACTTACATGGTTTGGTGGTGTAGTTAAAGAAATATCTGCTGGTAGAGGATTTCTAGCATTAGGCTGTGTAGTTGCTAGTGGATTAGAACCACTACCTGCACTAGGATTTGCATTCTTATTTGGCTTTGCAGAGGCTTTAGCGTATTCAGTGGCTATAACGCCAGGTGTTAAAGAGATAGTACCATATCACTTCGTCTACTTATTACCATATATAACAGTACTAGTAGTTGTTTCATTATTTATGAGGGGTAAGAGATTTCCGCGAGCACTAGGATTACCATATATAAAAGAGTGAAATCATTTAAATAATTTTTTAAACCCTCATCTCTATACAACTATTGAGGGTGTACTCTATGTCACCTCTTACACGTAAAACCCTAGCTATTATTATAGCTATCATAGTGATCATTGCCATAGCCGCTGTAGCCGCCACACTAATAAGACCTCCACCTACACCAACAAGCCCCACACCCACAGAGACCACACCTACTCCTACACCTACTTCACCAACTCCTACTCCCACAACTACTCCACCGACAAGAAAACTCAAAATAGCTGTAGTATCAGATATCGGTGGTAGAGGAGATCTAAGCTTTAATGATATGGCGTTTAAAGGAGCTGATGAGGCTGCCAGAGACCTTGGGCTTGAAGTCTTAGAATTTATTAGTTATAGAGAAGAAGACTACATCCCTAACTTGAGGTCTGCGGCTAAAGACCCTGATACCATATTAATTGTTGGTGTTGGATTTCTACTAAGTGATGCCTTAGCAACAGTAGCTTTAGAATTCCCAGATAAATATTTTGCCGGTATAGACACTTTCTCTCAGAGTATTATTATGGATAAGTATCCAGATAAATATCCATTACCAAATCTCCTCGACATTAAATTCGAGGAACATAAGGGAAGTGCACTTGTAGGTGCTCTTGGCTGTCTACTAGCAGCTTACTATGATTATCCACACATAGGTGCTGTACTTGGTATAGAGATCCCGGTATTGTGGAAATTTGAAATAGGCTATAAGTGGGGTTGTAATTGGTCATTAACATGGCTTAAAGAGAATAAACCTGACCTCTATGAGGCTAAGTTAAAAGTACCTAATAATATCTTAAATACACCTGTAAAAGAGAGAGTTCTCTGGACATATACTGGTACATTTAGTGATATAACTAAGGGTTATTTAGCGGCTAAAGAAATGTATGCTAAAGGAGCTGTAGCTGTATATAATATTGCAGGTCCTCTAGGGCTAGGAATTAACCAGGCTGTGGAAGAAATAGCTAAAGCACAAGGTCTCACAATGGGCCCACCATTCTGGATTGGCGTTGACGCTAATCAAGACTGGATTAATCCAGGCTTTGTAGTAGCTAGTATGATGAAGAGAGTTGATAAAGGAGTCTATTATGCTGCTAGACTAGTTGTGAAAGGGTTATTTAAAGACATTGTTAAACAATATAATGGAACATTAACACTAGGCATAGGTACAATTATTGCTGGAGAACTCATGGAGGGTATATCTGTTAGTACACTAGCAGACTTAGATGAATTTATACAAATGGGTATTGAAGCTGAGAAATTACTAGGAAAGAAAGTACTCCCAATGCCACCAGAAGATATTAAGGAAAAAGTTAAAGAAATGAGAGAATCTATACCATCATGGATATGGGATGCTGTTAGTGAATTAGAAAAGCTAATAAGAGAGGGTAAAGTAGAAGTCCCCTGCCCTACAACCGGTGATGAAGTAGCATATTGGAGAGGACTACTAGGTTAAATACACCATCCTCTTTTTTCTCTTTTTAACACTAACCTTATAGAGGTCTTGTTCATATAGTAACTAGATCACTATAATCTCTCATCTTAAAATTACTCACCATATCAATACTTACCTAGGCCCTGACCCTTGGTGTTTACTGTGTGGTATTATATTACCAGCCTACTATTAGCCCTGGTGAATTCCCTAGATTTATTAATTAATATTGTAGCTGTTAGAATTCTTAAATTTAATTTACAAGAGATCGCAATACTCAATGCTCTATGGACACTTGTCATATTATTTTCATCAATACATACTGAGATATTGTCTCAACGTGGATGCTCTAAAAGACTATTACTAATAGGATTTTTACTACTCTCCGCGAGCTTAATAGTACTCTATTTATCTACAATTAACACTATTAGAGAAGCCCTCTATGTTTCATATATGCTTCACGCAGTAGCATTTATTTATTGTAGAGTAGGTGTTCAAACCAGTATCGTGGAGAATTATTTTAGTAATATATGGGGCTCTATTAATAGACGTGTCTCGGCAACTACTATTTTACTAGACGGCTTATTTCTCACACTTCTTTCAATTCTCTGGATCAATGTGTTTACATTATCCTACTCTATTATACTCCTGGTATTATACATATTTACAGGCCTCTTATCCTATCTAATAATACCACAACCAATTCTAAGACTCACTAGGCTGGTAGAGAAAATAGAGAGAAACATTGCTGTAGGCTTAATTCCAATAGACAATTTACTAGTACTATCATCACTAGACCCTTATATGAACACTACACAGATAAAGACGCGTTCACTATATAGGAGAATTAGTAGTGGAGTAGGTTTAATTATAATTTCACTAGTACTCTTTAAAATTAGTAGTGAATACTTATTTACACCACTACCATATATACTCATAAACATGATGAGTCTAAGTACTGAGAGTGTGTTAATGCTATATGGGCTTGGTAAAATCTTAGCTTCAATTCTCCTAGCTCTAATACCATTGAGTAAGATTAATAATAGAATATTTAGCATTGCTATTGCAATTAGAGTATTTAGTGTTTATACACTATTAGCTATAAAACTACCTAGTCAAGTACTCTCAATACTTTTATCTCTAATCTATGTATGTGGAGTCGTAATAGATATCTCTATATATACAACTTACTTAAAAATCACAGGTGGTGAGAAAATTACGGCATATACTATGCTTGGTGAAATAGCAAGTTTTATTGGCGCTTTAACTTCTTCACAAGCACTCAGAACCCTGGGTTTAACATATCTCTCACTAACTATAGGAATATTAAACACAATATCCCTACTAATACTATTAAAACTCTGAGAACAATTGAGAGTGTCCTGTGAAATTAAATATACTCTATGCATGTGTACTCTCTAGTTCTCTCATAATAGACTTATATGTCTTAGGTTCCCTCTTCTCAGCAACAAATTCTATAATTATGTGTTTAAATCTGGGTTCAATAGAGCGCACAATGTTCTCTATTCTAGTTGAGAGTTCTTCGGTATCAATAACGTCTAAGCTCTTATCAACTTCTACTTCGAGTATAAGCATATATTCATCTCCCGTGATCATCATTGCATTAAACACATTTACGTCTTTTACCTCAGGTATATTAAGCACTTTTTCAAGAACACTCTTCAATACACCTCGAGGCGGAGATCTCCCCACAAGTACCTGGTAGTATTTATAACCTATTGAAAGAGCAGATATTAAAATAACTAGTGATATTATTATCCCACCAGTAACGTCAAGTATAACACTCTCAGTAAATAGTACTAATAGGGCAAGTATACTTGCAGATAAATCACTAATAGCATCTAGTAGAGTACCCTCTAATGCTGGGTCATTAGAATTCCCTCTTAAAACTCGATAAAGTAGAATTAAACTCACTAAGTTAATTATAAACGCTATTGTGAAGAGGACACGGGCTGTTCTCCCCGAGTAAACCATGTACTCTCCGCTGAGAGCCCCTGCAACCTTGTAAATAGCACTTGAAAAGATAACACCACTAAAGATAGATATAGCTATTAAGCCTAAGACATATATAGCTCTACGAGTACCATAGGGGTAAGTAATACTACTAGACCTATTACTCAATTTCAGGCCTAATAATATTAAGCCTAATCCAACCGCGTCGCCAAGATCATTGAGCATATCTACAAATACACTTGCAGAATTAGTCCAAGTAGTACTAGTAGCTTTTAAAATAGCTGAGAGCGCGTTTACAAAGAACATTATCCATACTATATGCAATTCTCAGATTTCACCAGGTTACATATTTAATGTGTAGAAAGCCTTTTTAAATCTAAATCAAGATGAATATGCGTGGTAAATGAATAGTTCACTAATATCTAGAACTTCACAATACACTTCTAACTATGTTTAAAACAAGCTCTCTACTAGTAGGAAATGGTATTAATACATGATATCTCTCACTAATAGTTTTCATAATAAAATCTACAGTTCTCTCAATATCCTCCCCCCTAATACCATAATCACTAAGTCTTTCACTAAATCCATGGGTTTCTTGAAATTCCTCTACCACTCTCTTAGCTTTCTCTGCATCTTCACTAGTGGGCTTAATAGAGGGATCTAGGTTTCTCAATAGTCTAGCAGATATCTCTGGGGCCGCTCTATGAGTATAATACACTATCATAGGTCCAAACATTGCAAGTCCTGCACCATGAGGCAACTCTGGATTTAAACCACTAAAACCATGCTCTATTGCGTGATTTAAGTGAGATCCACCGGCAATATCTGCACTAATACCAGCCAGCATAGAGGCGTAGAGTAATCTAGTTCTAGCCTCTAGATTACTAGGTTCTTCAATAGCTCTCTTCAAATGCTCTTTAATATTACTTATTGCCATTTCAGCGAGAGATATTACTAGTAGATTTGTCCTCTTCGATGTAGCTGACTCATATGCATGATAGAAGGCGTCTATTGTAGTATATAACGTCTGCTTAGTACTCAGCGTAGTAGTATATGTAGGGTCATCAAAGCTCACTAAGGGATATCTAGCTACAAAACCACGTTTTTCAATAGTACCACTTAGTGTTAATACAGCAAATCTATTTACTTCAGATCCTGTGCCATGAGTTAAATTAATAATAATTAGTGGAAGAGCCTCAGAAGTATTTATCCTCTTAACCATGATGTCTTCTGCTTTAACATTACTTTTAGCACTGATAGAGGATACTTTAGCAACATCAATAACACTACCACCACCAATGCCTATAATAGCATCTGCTCTAGTGTTCTTCGCTATTTCTGCAACAATATCAGCTGTTTTAGTGTCTGGATTTGATTTCACATTATTGTAAATAGTATAGTCTATACTATATTCTCTAAGAGCCCTCTCTACATCATTTAGAGCTCCTGAAATAAGTGCAGCACTCCTACTCGTCACTACTAGTACTCTACGATAACCCTGAATTTTACTAGTTAAATGTCTTCTTAGAACCCCTGGGCCAAAATATACTTCTACCTCTCCATATTTAAATTTAAAAATACTACTCCACAATTATATCACTCTATCCTAGTTCTTATCTATAACTACATAACTATTCACGTGTACAAGCCCATAGACTCGGGATATTGCCTCTATAAAGCCGAAGAAAGGTACTAGTAGTATCATGTATGGCTTACCGGAATTATAGACTCCATAAATATATGTACCAGCGTAGTATAAGCCTGCTGGTACAATAAACCACGTATATCCAATGTAATATATTGCTGGTAGTAGTATTATTAATAATAATACTCCAATTGTAAAAGTAAAACCCCTAATTATAATTACTATTTTCATTAGTAATGGACAACTCTTCATGCCACTCACAATACCTTTAAACCATCTACCACGCTGAGTAATAAGGTCTTTTACACTATTAGGACTCTTTATTGAAACCCTCGTATTAGACTGCCATGTCTTATAACCTCTTTTAACAAGTTCTTTAGCAAATTCAAAGTCCTCTGTAAGCGTTTTCTTAGAGAAACCTATTTCTCTAAGCACACTACCTTTAACTATTAATAGATCTCCATGTAACCCGAGGAGAGGTTTACCTAGGAGACCAGTAAATAGCCTGAAAAGAAATAAGTCATCTACAAATCTAATCCAATCCATAACATAGGCAGTAACACTCCTACCAGGACGTGGTACGAGAACACCGTTTGCAGCAACATAATTTAACTCCTCATAAGCCGGGATCTCGTAGAGGAAAGAGTCATCAAGTATTAAATTATCATCATCTATAAATACATACCACTTAGAGGAATCTACACAACACTCTGTAAAATACTGTAACGCTCTACCCTTACCAGTAAGGTCTCTCCTATAACTCGACGGCACTACAACAAGATCTACTCCTCTAAACTCTCTAAGCACTGGGAGTAGTGGAGCCTCTTCATCAACAACTAAAACCACTCTACCATACTTCTTAACATGGTAATCTAAAACCTCATATAATGAATTTTTAACTTTTTCATCAGCCTTAGAGACAATAACTATTTCTACATTATTAGCCCTAGTACTACTCCTCCGAGGCTTATATACAGCATAGCTAATAGCACCCATAGAAACTAAGAACGAGTAGCTAAGAGTACTAAGCAATACTAATGCTATAACGCCATCTACAACACTACTTTTAACCACAATATCCTCCTCTACTAGTAAGTCATAGTAATTATAAAATATTTAAGAATAATAAATGTAAAATCACCTCACTAAATACTCTTAGATGACAAATACTAAGAGGATTAAAATTTAAAGTTCTATTTTAAACTAAGATCTCTTCTCATATTTCGATAATCTCTCATATACCTCTCTTAGCACCTCTTCACTAGAGAACTCTATTTCAACACGATTATCATATTTCTTGACTACAACACCTTCTAATGGGTTTCTCGGAGGATCTGGTAGTATTGGTGAGGGTTTTTCTCTACCTAGATATATCCATCTAATTCTCTTACCTCCACTTCTCTCAACTCTATACCAATACCTTCCATAATAGTAGTATTTAAGTACAGTTCCATCTAGTAATCTCCTAGTAGACATATGTATAGGCTTTAAGTAATACCCTGTATCCTTAATTCTATTATTATACTCATGTATCTCTGAGAGCATTTCAGCAAAAACCATATTTAACTTAATAAACATAACTGTAGATTCTTTTAAAACCAACTTACTACTACTGATCTCTTTAGCAACACACATAGGCAACTTCCTAGTTAGTGAGTTAACTATGAAAAAATTATAAGCTTTAAACACCTCACAATATAGAGGATCACTTAAAAATGAGTTTTAAATTAGAGTTAAAAGATATCTACTTTACCTAGTCTTTACTCTAAACCCACTTAAATCACTAAGTTGCTTTAATTCACTTTTATTTAACTGGTCTAAATTTACAACCATAGTATATAACGCCTGTTTTATCTTCTTCACCAATTTTTCTAAAAACTGCTTCAACCACTGTACCTATATCTATTTCTTCTGGTGAGCAGTCGACGATTTCAGTTGTTAATTTACATCCATTTTCAAGCTCTACTATAGCTATTATGTAGGGGCCTTGTTTTTCTCTCTCTACTGGTGGATTTCTAACGACGGTGTAAGAGTATATTTTACCTCTCTTAGGTAACTCTATATCTCTAAGTTCTCTACTACCACATTGAGGACAGATCTTTCTTGGGCCAATGAATACTCTTCCACATTTTAAACACTGAGTTCCTATTAACCTATATCTTCTTTCAGCTAATTGCCATATTCTCGGCGCTTTAGGCACTGACATAATACTCACCTATATCACCTCTTATTCCCAAAAATATGAATAACACATGAAGCCCCAGAACCACCAATGTTCTGTGTAAGACCTATTTCTGCATTTGAAACCTGCCTTTTACCAGCATCATTGCGTAATTGTAATACTATCTCTACTATTTGAGCAATACCTGTTGCACCAGGTGAATGTCCTCTAGCTTTTAAACCACCACTAGTATTTACAGGTATTTTACCACCTAACTCGGTTACCCCCTCATCAATTAACTTACCTCCTTCACCCTTCTTAACAAAACCAAGGTCTTCATATGCTAAGATCTCTGCTATAGTGAAAGAGTCGTGGACTTCAGCAACATTAATATCTTTAGGCTCTACTTTAGCCATTTTATAAGCCTCTCTAGCAGCTAGAACAATAGACTTAAAAGTCGTTATATCGTCTCTATCGTGAAGAGCTATAGTATCAGTTGCTACACCACTACCTAGCACATATACTGGTGTATCTGTAAATTTCCTAGCTATATCAGACCTCGCTATTATAGCAACAGCTGCACCATCACTAATTGGTGAGCAGTCGAGAAGCCTCAGTGGATCTGCTACTAGAGGAGAATTAAGAACATCTTCTATAGATATTGGCCTCTGAAACTGCGCCTTTGGATTATAAGACCCATGTTTATGATTCTTAACAGCTACTTTAGCTAATTGCTCTCTTGTAGTACCATATTGCATCATATGTCTCTTAGCTATTAATGCAAATAGAGCTGGAAGAGTCATTCCATAAAAAGCCTCCCACTCTCTATCAGCTACAGATGCCAAGTGATGTATAGACTCACCATGTGTCACATCACTCGTCTTCTCAACACCACCTACTAATACAATGTCATAGAGACCTACAGCTACCGAGATTACTCCAAGCCTAAACGCCATTCCTGAAGATGCACATGCAGACTCTATTTTTAATGATGGTGTCCCCGGAATCCCTAAGTAATCTGCTAATAGTGGACCCAAGTGTTCTTGTTCAACCCAAAGACCTGAACCCATATTACCAATAAACATGGCTTTAATATCCCTTAGATCTACTTGTGCATCTTCAATAGCCTCTAATGCTGCTTCAACAAATAGATCTCTTAACTGCTTATCCCAGTGTTCACCAAACTTAGTCATACCTACTCCTATTACAGCTACCTCCCCCCTCATACTCATAACCCATAGATCTTGTTAGAGAATCTTAGATATGTTGCATAATCAATGTACTTTTTCCTATTGACGTAGTAATCTACTGTAGGAGCTAATCTCTTCTTCTCCTCTATAGCCTCTTGAGTTACTATACTAAAGGCGTCTGCACCAGCACCTGATCCATATGAAACTAACAGTATTCTCTGACCAGGTTTAGCTATATCTAATACTCTTGAAAGCCCAGTTAGCGATGATCCTGAGTAAAAGTTTCCAACTAGTGGTGATAAAAGCCCTGGTTTAACTTGTTCAATCTTAAAACCTAGTTTCAAGGCAACTCTAATAGGAAATGTCCCATTGGGTTGATGTGGTATAAAGTAGTCAAAATCACTTGGTTTAAAACCCTCTCTCTCCATTAGCTCTTTAGCAGCTAATGTAATGTGTTTAAAGTAAGCTGGTTCACCTGTAAATCTACCCATGTGTCTTGGGTATTTAATTTCATCTCTCCTCCAGAAGTCAGGGGTATCTGTAGCAACAGAGTATTGAGCTTCAAAATAGGCAACACTACTAGTAGATTTAGGTCCAATTATAAAAGCAGATCCTCCAGCACTCGCTGTATATTCTAACACGTCACCTGGCCACGATTGAGAAGTATCAGCACCTATAGCTAAACCATATTTAATCATCCCACTAGCTACTTGAGCTATAACAGATATAAGAGCTTCAGTCCCCGCTTTACATGCAAATTCATAATCAGCAGCTCTAATAGTCACTGATGCACCTATAGCAGCTGCAACTATAGTTGCTGTTGGTTTTACAGCATAAGGCTTAGACTCAGAACCCACATATATTGCACCAATATCCTTAGGATTAACTTCAGGAGCCCTCTTCAACGCGTTCCAAGCAGCATTAATAGCAATAGTCACTTGATCTTCATCTGGACCCCTCACAGAGATCTCTTCAACTTCTAACCCCTTCTTAACTACTACAGGATCCTCTCCCCACGCCTTAGCTATGTCATCAAGTTTAATTCTATAAATAGGAATATATGAGCCCCAACCATATATAGCTGGAATTCTCTCCCCAAAATTCATAAGAAAACACCTGTGAATCATAGTGTGTATTAAGTAAGCAGAGTCATTAGATTAGTAGTGAGTTTTAGAGAAATTAGTGGGATTAATGAGTAATGTATTAGTGTTATTGTTAATATTGAATTATTTTCCCTAAGATCTCTTAGAAACAATTGTTCACATCGGGATTCATAGTGTATTACACTACTCATATATAATCACCTTTGCCTCGTTCTTATAGTAGATCAGTGTTTTAAACATTTAATCTTGTCATGTTGATGAGGAATAGACTTATTCTAATAGTTACATAAATTTCTCGTAATACACAGCATATATTAAGAAGACTTCAGAGGATCAGTCCATGGGAGTACTATCATCACTCTAAGACCGCTAATTTCATCATACCTCATTCATAAAAATCTACTAAAAACCTATAAAGATTTAGAGAATTATAAATAAACGTGTAGTATTAATTAGACTTTTAACTATAAGGGGAGAAGTTGATCATGATTAATATGTCTTACACCATTATATTCTGGTTCAGCTATGAAAGCTTCATACCCGCTTTTAATTAGCTCATTAATTATGAACTTTGCCATGCCCTTAGACGCTAAACCTATTACAGCTCCACCTCTACCTGCACCAGTGATTTTAGCTCCTAGGGCGCCGAGATCTAGGAGTTTATAGATTAATTCATCACATTGTTTACTTGAAGCACCCATAGACCATAATAATCCTTGATTTACTAACATGAGTTCTCCTAGGAGTTTTTTATCACCGCGTTTAATGGCTTTTAAAGCTGTTCTTACAATTTCTCTTCCAGCCTCATATATGTGTTTCGCCACTCTCTTAATTCTCTCATATCTCCCTAATACATCTCTTACAATTACACCTGTACTTCTCTTAATACCAGTGTTAACGATTATTAAGCTGAGGTCTGTGGGTAATTGTAGATCATCTAATAATCTAAATTCTCCACGTCTATAGTATAATAGGCCTCCATAAGTAGCTAGTGTAGTATCTACGCCACTAGGCCTATAATGTACAGCTTTCTCAGCCTCATGAGCTATTTTTCTAACATCTTCTTTTGTGAATTCTACATTAAGTAATCCTAGTGTAGCATGTACTAGAGCTACTGCTACAGCAGCTGAAGAACCTAGTCCTGACGCTATTGGTATAGGGGAATCTACATAGATATCTAAACAAACGCTTTTCCCCGCAAATTCTTCTATATGTTCAATTGCCTCGTCAAAGAGAGCTCTATATTTAGAGCCTTTTTCTAATACTCCTAGTTGAGTTGAATAGATCTTATTAGACCCCTCTTTAACACATACTTTAGCATATCTACTAATCGCAACTCCAAGACCAGGCTTACCCTTAACTACGAAGTGCTCGCCGAAGAGAATTATTTTGGCTGGTGCAATACTACATCTCAAAACTAAACCCCTAATTATATAGACTTAAGCTTACAACAACCTGGCTCTTAGAGGGTTATATTATAATTCGAGTTTAAATATTTACACTATATGCTAGTGTAGAGTGGTAATGGTGTTTAATCATGAGCTCTAAGCAGCAAGGATTTGATATATCTTCACTTTTCCAAGAGAGAGCTAGGAAGAAACTCAGCAACTTTAAAAACAGGATCTTAGTTGTTAGTGGTAAAGGGGGTGTTGGTAAGTCTTTTATAGCTTCAATGCTTGCAATAGCACTAGCTGAGAGAGGTAAGAGTATTGCATTATTTGATGCAGATGTATATGGCTCATCAACACCACTAATACTGGGATTACAGGGCATTAGACACTACATTGATGAAGAAGGTGAAATACTCCCTGTTGAAGGACCTCTTGGATTAAAAGTTGTAGCTATTAACTTAATGCTAGATACCCCTGAAACCCCTGTTGTGTGGCGTGGTCCACTAGCATCTAGAGCTATATTAGAGCTAGCTGCCAGAGTTAAGTGGGGTATTGGAGACTACTTAATAGTTGATATGCCTCCAGGTACTGGAGACATAGCTATAACTATAGCTCAATTAATGCCTCCTGAAACACACGCAATAGTTGTAACAGCACCTAATATTTTAAGTGAAGTAATAGTTGCTAAAGCCGTGAATTTTACTGCTTCAATGAGAATAAGACTCCTCGGAGTAGTTGAAAATATGAGTTACTTTAAGTGTCCACACTGTGGCAGAGAGACAAGTATTATGGGTAAACTTAGTGGTGAACTACTTGCATCTAAATATGGAACTACACTACTAGCTAAGATACCATTAGAACCAGGAGTAAATAAGGCACTAGATACTGGTACTCCATACTTACTATTAGAGAAAGAAAGCGAGACTTCAAGGATCATTAGAGAACTCGCAGATAAAGTAATTAAATTACTCGAGAAATAACTCTCCTAAGCGTATAAATCCAGGTTAAACATATTCTTCCTGGGGGAGGAGTGTTAGGGGTGTTAATTTGAGTGAAGAGTTGGGGAAAAAGCCTAATTGGCAGTTATTAAAAGAGGCTGCAGAATCCCTCTATAGGAGTGGTAAAACTAATTTTACACGTAAAGAACTAGTATCTGAGGTCTTAAAGAGAGATCCCTCTAGGTCAGAGATGAGTTTAGATTTTGAAATAGACCTTGTTACTGTTAATAGTGGTAGTAGAGAGAGATATAGAGATCCCGAGAAACTCTTCCTCTACAGGGTTGAAAGAGGTAAATATACTCTGTATAATCCAGAAGAACACGGCGACCTCGAAAAATATATTGGTTCTCAGAGACTTCTAACTATTAGTAGAAAACAACTAGTTGAAGAAGTATTAGAAGTACTTGAAAATCTAGGTTACGATGTAACAATTAATAAGACAACTAAGCCACTAGAACCAGACATTATTGCCGAGAAGAGTGAAGAAGAAGTTTCTGGAATATGGGTTATAGATCCAGCAGCACCCCTCTCAACACAATATAGACAATTAGCCTACTCTCTAGGTTCATCACTATTAAATAAAAACTACAAAGACCACATTATACTAGTTCCAGGTGAACTCTACAAGAGAATACCACAAGAAATCATAGAGATACTTAAGAATATGAATATTAAATTCGCAACTATTAAAGAAGAACGTAAATACACAATACAACTATAAGTAACTATACTGAAGGCTCTAACTTCTTCTTTAAAGCTTCACGAGCTTCTTCAAGTACAGCTTTAACTTCACTCGTAGCAGGTACACTGTAAGTTATATTAGGCGGTGATGTCTGAAGATCTGCTAGTTCTCTTACAGACTCCTCAAGATCTGCTAGTAATAAGCCCATTTCAGGTATATTCCTAATTATTGGTAGTTTTGATAACTCCTCGATAATGGGCTTTAACTCTAAAACTAGAGTATTAAATTCCCTCATTACTATAGAGTGTTGTAATGCAATATCTACTTTATCTAAGACAAGCTGTATAATTGCAAGATTTTTTAATAAACCCTCAAGTTTTATAGTCTCTTCAGCATATCTCTTAGCTAAATAGCTTTCACCTTTAGATTCTAATAGTAACATTCTAGCTTTAAGTTCACTTCTCCTCTCATCAAGCCTATTATATAGCCTACTAACACGATCTCTAAATAACCTCACAGTATAAAGTGTTTCAAAAGCTTTTTTCAAGGGGTCATTGCGTTTAAACACTAAAACACACCCTTAGTATTATCTACTACTATGTTTTTTAAGGAGTAGGCACTATGATGAAAAAGTATTATCTTAGCTAACTTGGAATTGTAGTAAACTTATATATTACTATTACACTATAAATTACCCCAGAATAATTCATGAAGTTTGCTTGGAGAAGTTCTCCTGTCTCCGGGTTTTTAAAGGGCTCTATTATGATAGCATAGGGTTCTAAATATGTGTCTCCTAATAACGGCCTCTCAGTAGTACAGCTAATATCTCCTGGATTAATCATTGTAGTGATATTTAATTTAAGAGTATCTTGTATCCGCTGTCTAGTGGTATAGTCTAGTGGCTGCATTGTCCCTGTAAACCAGCAGAAACGTGCAGTTTTATTCATATTATTAGCCCAGTATAGTGCAGCATCAACTATAAGTCTATATATTAGAGGAGTATTAATTGGGTTATTGAATTGTGGAGCTAATACTCCACCACCAATATTGTAGAGGTAGAGGAAATCATCTGTCTTAATATAGCTCACATTTATACCCTTACTATTTAACTCTTCAACAACAGAATTCCCTATTCTAATCATCCAGATACTCTTAGGCCAATCAACAATACCCGGGATAGCTCCTCCACCTGTAATAGGCCATATCACTGTCTCATTGCCGAGATCAGATATAAACAACCCCTCAATAACCATGAGAAACGTAGTATTGCTCTTTGCATTAAATAACTTAGCTAACTTAACAGCCTGTTCTGTTGTATTAGAGAGTAATATTAATCCTATAATGCCTATTTGAGTGTTATTTATAGTTGAGCCATCTGCCGCTGAAGCTCTCTCACCGAGTACACTTATGCCATAACCATAATCCCACCAGGAAATAACTAGTGAGCCTGGTGGAGTTGACTTAATTGCTTCAACAGCTTTATACCAGGAGTCAGTTGCAGCATTAATTCCACTAACTCCAGCTTTAAAAGTGTAGAGTATTTTTGAGTTTAAAGAATACTCAGTGTAAGCTGTATAGCTAGTATTAGCAAATATTGCTATTAATAAGAGTAATATGAAGATCCTAGTATAAAGCCCTGTTTTTACCACTCTCTTAGCCTCTCTACGAGCTCTCTTCCCACGAGCTTTAGTAGTATAATGTACTATTTGAGGTGTGAGTTTAGATATTAATAACCCTATGAAACAACTTGAAACTAAAACACCAAAATATGCTGCAGCACCAATCATGTATACTGCATTTAAATATGAGTAAAATGCAATTGCAAAAGCTAATGCTATATATACTTTTTCAGGAGTACTCTTATATAGTAAATAGAAGATCCCAAGTATACTCATAAATAGTGGTGAAGCAAAAACCAAGGGGGTTATATAAGCACCCCAAGATTGTAGCATACGCATAAGTGTAGCTATATTTGAGAGTGGTGATTGGTGTTCAGCAATACTCTCAACAAGTGGTTGTACAGGTATAAATCTAAGACCTAAAGCCCAGGCTAATCTACCACCAATTGGCAGTAATCCTTTAACTATTAATATAGCTCCAGCAACTAATAGAACTAGTAGTAGTAATATATATCTACCAGTTGTTAATATTGCTTTTTTAAACTTTAACTTCTTATATTCAACTCCCAGGTAATAATATAGTAGAGCTAGTAGTGATGCACCTATAAAAACCCAGCCTAATCCACGCGGGTTAAGCGGATATATACCTAAATTACTCGCATTTGTAGGTGATGGTATCTCAAATACCTGGGCGAGAACTACTAGTAATATATTGTAAAACACAAAGTTCTTAGTTAAATAAGACTTAACTATTATTGGTGAAAATACTATAAAAGCTACTACAGTGCCTAGTATAAAGACATATCCTCCCCAAAGCCAACCTACAAGTGCTAGAAATAATGCTGCTAAAATAGTGTATAGTAATAGTCTACTATGCGGAGTACTAGTAGTAAGCCCCTTAAGCATTTTAGCATAAAAATACACAAATAGTAGAATAAATACTGCTGCAACACCTTCTTTTTCCACGTATCCAATAACAGATCTCTCAACAGCTGATGGTAAAATAGCCATTAAAAATGATGCAACAACACCTGTAATTCTACTACCAGATACTTCTTTAGCTGCAAAATATGCTACAATTACAGCTATAGATGCAAAGAAAACTGGTTGAAGAGCAGCCCACTCCTTCAGAGTAAGACCTGTAAACTCTATAAGTCTATAGGTAGTAGCTATCCAGAGTGGTAGAAAAGGATAACTAGTATATATGAAATCCCTACCCCAAGGATACCAGAATATATGGGTATCTGGATTACTCCTAGTTAAAGTATACCATGAAAACAAACCATTCTCATAGACATATTTAGCCTGCCAATACTCAATATAACTATCAAATTCAAAAAACTCAAATTTATTTAAACCAAATGAAACACTACGTATTACTAATGCGAGAACTACTGAGACAACTAATAACACTATTGTAAGTACTCTCTGAGCTCTCGTAGACTCATAGACGCGTCTAATTACAACACTAATCCCCCTACTTAATTCCCTAATATTCACACTAAGACACCCAATACTATGGTCAAGACACTAGTATTTAACACTATATTTAAACTTACAAGAATATTTAATCACTATAAATACACTATAAATACTACTAATAATCTCAACTCAAGGTATTATTAAAGCTAAGAGTGCTTTTTGTGCATGTTTCCTGTTTTCAGCTTGATCCCATACAACACTCCACTTACCATCTATAACTTCATCTACTACTTCTTCACCTCTCTTAGCCGGTAGACAATGCATGAAAATAGCATCTGGCTTAGCTCTCTTCATTAAGTCTACTGTAACTCTATAAGGCTCAAGATCTCTCACTCTCTTCTCGCGCTCTTTCTCTTGACCCATACTAACCCAGACATCAGTATATACTACATCAGCTCCTTCAATAGCCTTATAAGGATCTCTTTCAATCTCAAAAACACCCCCATTTGGTGTAGCGTATTCTTCAAATAGCTTAACTACACTTGGATGTGGTTCATAGCCTTTTGGAGAAGCTATTGTGATCTTACCTCCAAGTAATCCAATAGCAAGCATTAAGCTGTGTAAGACGTTATCTCCACCATCACCAATAAACACTATCTTCAACCTAGTAATATCTCTATTCTTCTTCTCCATAATTGTAAACACATCACTTAAAGCTTGACATGGATGATGTAAATCGCTAAGCCCATTTATCACTGGAACTCTACTATACTGGGCTAATTTCTCTAGTTTCCAGTGTTCATAGACTCTAGCCATTATTCCATCAACATATCTTGATAATACTCGAGCAGTATCCTCTATAGTCTCTCCCCTAGCTAATTGCAATTCACTAGAACTCAAATATAATGCATCACCACCAAGCTCTCTCATAGCAGTCTCAAAACTAACCCTAGTCCTAGTACTAGGCTTCTCAAAGATCATCGCTAAATGTCTCCCAACTAAAACAGGTATTACTTTTTCACCTGCAAGATACCTCTGCTTAAAGTTAAAAGCCGTATCAATAATAAACAATAACTCCTCTCTAGAAAACTCTGTTAATGTGAGAACATGACGACCCTTTAAACTCGTGACCATAGTTTCCCCCCAACTCCTCACCTATGGTAAAATAGTAATTCAGTGTAGTTAATATATAGTTAACGTGTTGAGATCTAAATAGATCCTTGCTAGAGTTCCTTATGTAACTATATGTACTAATTGTAGAATTCAACTAGAACATTAGTTAAATAGTTTTTAGTTCTTTACTAGATTAAATATACTTGGTGTTTTACATTTGTCTGGTAGAAAAGTCGGTATTTATATTCCGAGTGAGCTTGAACAGCAATTAAGAGTTTTAATAGAGAAACGTGGTATTAGTAATATTAGTCAAGCTGTTCAAAAGGCACTTAGATTATATCTTTCAGAGATAAGTATGCAAACTGCCTGTATAGTTACAGGCTCTATTACTATACTCTATAATCACGAGATAGGAGATATTGATTCTGTATTAACAGATCTACAACACGAATTCATGGATATAGTGCTCTTTGCAACTCACATACACCTAGATAGAGAGAAATGTCTTTTAACAATTGCTGTTAAAGGTCCTAGTGAGCGGGTAGAAGAATTTACTAGTAGAATTACTAATTTACGTGGAGTATTATTAGTTAAACCAACAATACTATGTGTTAGCTAGTTTCCCTAGATCTTCAATAAAACTCACTGTAATGTCGAGGAGTTTCTCAATATCTTCTCTACTGTGAATTAGTGAGGGTAAATAGTGAACTACTCTCTCACTCATATAGACTACGCCATGTATTCTACTATATAAATGTAATGCTCTCTCAACAAGTCTACTCCACCTAGCCTCATAGACCTCTCTCGCTGTTCGAGGCCTTTTATTTGTAAAGTGTATTCCACTCAGTGAAGTTGCACCAGTAGTCCAACATTCAACACTATTCTCCTCGCAAGCCTTTTGAACTCTACTCCTAAACTCACTCCATAATCTATTAGACTCCTCATAGAGATACCTGTTCTCATAGAGATATTTGACTAAAGCGTGGCCAGCTATAATGCTCATAGGGTTTGCTACATATGTACCTCCGTGAAACACCCTCATAAATGGCTCTGGGTGTTTCAAGTGATCCATTAACTCCATTATATCTGATCTCGCTGTGACAGCGCCAATAGCGCCAATACCACCACTAATAGCCTTACCGAGAACAACAATGTCGGCTTTAACACTATAATACTCTTGTGCACCGCCAAGTGCTAGTCTAAAACCAGTAATAACTTCATCAAAGACTAGTAAAGCCCCATACTCCTCTGTGAGTTTTTTAACTCCACGTAGATACCCGGGTTCAGATTCAAGACAACCAGCAGCACCCATAACTGGCTCTACAATGAATGCTGCAACTTCATATTTTCTCAATACGTCTTCTAATGCGTCAAGGTCATTGTATGGGACAATAAGCGTGTATAATATAGCCTCATCTAATAGCCCACTAGATTCGGGTTTAACATATGGATATGTTACAGCTTTATGTAAGCCATCATAGCCCCCATGCCATCCACCTTCAACTTTAACAATATATTTTCTCCTCGTGTATGCTCGAGCTAATCTAACAGCATACATATTAGCCTCAGTACCACTATTAGTAAACCTTACCATTTCTACTCCAGGTATTATTTTAGTGAGAAACTCGATGTATTCAACTACATAGGGGTGTTCAAAACCTATATGACTACCAATTTCTAGAACTCTCTTTACAGCTTCAACTACAACAGGGTGTAAGTGGCCTAATAATTGAACACCATGACCCATCCAGAAATCCACGTACTCGTTACCGTCAACGTCATAAACCCTTGTACCCTTAGCTCTCACAATGTATAGTGGGTGTGGAGACATATATCTAAGAGCATAGCTTACACCAGCAGGCATGTATTTTAATGACTTCTCATATAGCTCTCTACTCTTCTTAGTCTTAGCAATATATTCCACTTCAAGTCTTCTTGTTAACTCAGAGAGTTTTTCATCAATATGCTTCAAGACCCTACACGCTAAACCTAATTTTTAATGGTAATAACTCAGTAACTAGTCTTAAACCCGGTGGTAACTGGAGTATTTTCTCAGCTGTATTGACAACTATAGATGCTGTACCGAGATCTCCAGGTGTGCCAGTACTCTTCCATTCAACAGTATACTCCCTGCTCTTTATAGCAATATAATCATACTCTGGTGCTCCAACATAAGCATAGAGCTCTAATCTAATAACCTCTTTATCACCAACATAGCCAACACCACGACCCACAATACCCTTATTTAAACCCCTCTCAACTCTAATACCAGCCGACTCTACAGATTCTTCAGCTATAACAGGCTCTTGATACTCCTCTACACGTGTCAAATTTAAATCTCCAGCTTGCGCTATCAAATATACTGATTCAGCATAGCCAACATGACCAGTAATCTCACCCCTACTAAGCATTTCTCTAACAACATCAGGCTTTACACCTACACCAATTTTCCTTCTAAAAGGCTCTCTCCTCTTAGCTGCATCAAGACTCCTCACAGCCTTAATCCACGTCACATTAGGAGTACTTGAAGCTAATAGAACTACTAATGTGTCAAAAATAAAACCAGGATTTATACCAGTACCAATAACTACAACACCATAAGTCTTAGCTAACTCATCAAGCCTCCTCGCGAGAACAGGATACCTATAATATGGATATGCAAGTGTCTCACAAGTTGAAACAACATTAACACCCATCTCAATAACAGAAGCTATTTGAGGATAAACCTTATCGAGATAAGAGCCTGTAGCGTGAATAACTACATCAGCAGTCTCAAGGACACTAACTCCCTTAGAGACTTCAACACCAATTTTACCAATACCGAGAATTTCACCAACATCTCTACCAATAATTCTCTCATCAATATCAACAACACCTACAATATCATGACCACGCTCAATTAAAAGCCTAGTAACTAATTTACCAATAGCTCCAAACCCATAAACCCCAATCCTCATTAAAATCACCATTTAAACTAAAAAATACTTTTGAAATTAAAAATACTACTCTTCAAGCTCAACTAATCTCTCAAAACACTCTACAATAGTATATATCAATGTAACCCCTATAATCAGGATCATTAGTGGCGTGTAATCTAGAGAAGCCTCTACAATTACACCATCATATCTTACACTAGTATTAATTACAACACCTAAAACCCCCACCATAATATATAATGCGAGAAGAGAACTCAAAACACCAAAAATAATTCCAATAAACTGCTTAACACTCGAAGATACTACACCTAGACTTATAAAGACACCTAATATGAGTATAGCTAAGTGTAATGGCTGCTCAAATGGTACTTTAAGAACACTACTTATAAGCCAAGGTATTAAAACCCAGAATACACCATAGTATATTAAGCCTTTAAAAACCCCGAGTAAAACATTCTTAATTACTTTACGCCACAAAATAAAACACCTAATATTTAAATTTTAAAACCACTTTGTAAAAGCCACCAATACTAGCCTCTAACCCCCTAACACCCTCCTCTAGATCCTCCATTGTGAGCATAATTTCCCGTGTATACACAACCCCCTTATTAATATAATCAAATTCTAATAGTTTACTGCCAATTTGAATTTTAACGTTTTTAAGTGGTATACTTGAACAATATGATAATGTAATATTTACTTTAAACACCTCACTATCAATATAACTAGCATTTCCAAATCTTAAAACAATACACTCAGGGTTTTGAAATACATCCCATACAAAAACTAGTAGAGGTAGGAGTAGTAGTATTGAGATAAAAAACACCGTTACTACTAATATGTATTTAAAACCAGTAAACACTAAGATCACTCCATAGAAGCAGCTACTTTAATAAACTAACGCCATGTTTTAACAATATACTAGCAGCCCATACAATTAAGCCTAGAAATCCTAATCTTAGCGCTAATTCAATAAGCACGTTCATAAGTGAAGAGATCAATTCTTCCAGCGAAGAACCCTTAAGCTCAGGAAGCTTATATGTGTAAAACGCATTAAAAGCTACAAATATAGCCATTAGAATTATCAATACACCTATTATTAATAAAATAAGACCTATACTCCTATTACTTAGAGATAGAGATATTTGCTTATTCACAAATACACCTCACGTCTTAATATAGAATACTACTAGTTAATAAGCTTATTGTTCACGTTATGATGTCGAGAAGCTTATTTACAACTTCAATAGCACTTCTCCCTAAAACCCTGATCATGGGTTCTTTACCTACATCTCCAATATCATATATGACATCTGGCACTCTACCAGTTTTTTTCAAAGCTTCTCTAAGTATCCAGGGCATAGTTGCCCCTTCAATACTCCTGATCTCTTCTGGCTCAGCTCTCCTATCAACAAATACTACTGAGTAGCCTTTACTCTTAGCTCTTGCAACTAGATCCTCAGAATACCTAATGTTTACAGCTGCTCTAATAGAGGGATCTGTTCTCATAGCCTCTAACACTAGCCTCGCAAGGTGACTTGAAGCACCAAACTCCACAGGGCCAACTACTACTAATTTATCACCAGCTCTCACTATACGTCCTTTAATACCAGCAACATCGTTTACGCTAACAGCGTATTTAGAGTCTAAAGCTTCAACTACATTAATACCTACTTCAGGAGTATACTTCAAGACTCTACTAGAATTTTCAAGTAGTATTTTAACAGCTTCTTCTACACTGCTGAGAACTCTAAACTTCTCAGCTGGTATTTCAAGCCACGCCATGGGGTTTACTGGGCAATGACCTTTACCAATTCTCAACCCGTATTTAATAGCCCAAACTATGAATTCTTTAGCTTTACCCACAGCATCAACTATATCTAGTCCTCTAGCTAAATATGCAGCTATAGCAGCTGAATAAGCACAACCACCACCATGAGTACAACCTTCAACTCTCTCAGACTCATAGTGGTAAAATCCTCCACGATAATATAAAACATCAATAACCCTCTCACTTCTCAAGTGGCCGCCTTTAACAACCACAGCTTCAACACCATATTTCTCAGATATTACTCTAGCAGCTCTCTCAGCATCCTCAATACTCTGAATTCTCAAACCCGAGAGTACTTCTGCCTCAGGTGCATTAGGTGTTACTATTCGTGCACGAGGTAAAAGCTTTGATGTAAGTGTCTCTATAGCATCTTCTCTGAGTAATCTAGCACCAGATTTAGCAATCATAACCGGGTCTACTACAAGTGGTATTTTAAAATCACTAATAGCCCTCACAACACTCTCAATAATTTCACTATTACTAAGCATACCAGTCTTAGCTGCATCAACACCTATATCTTCAACTACAACTCTAATTTGCTCATATACAAACCAACCAGGCAGATCAAAAACAGCTGTAACACTATAAGTATTTTGAGCAGTAACACTAGTAATAGCTACTACGCCGTGAACACCTAGAGCACTAAAAGTCTTTAAATCAGCCTCAATACCAGCACCCCCACCAGAATCACTACCAGCAATAGTCATAGCAACTGGAACTCTACGCATAAACAACCCCTCCCAATAACTCTAATACACTGCGCTTTTAAACTACTTAATCCAGATAACAGTATTCTGTGGACATAATGAGTAACTATATAACCATCTCCACAAAAGTTAAAAGAAAACTAGTTGAAAGAACTAAGAGACTCGGAATTAACATATCTAAATTTCTACGGAGAAAACTCGAAGAAGAAAGAGGAGAAATAAAATCAAACAACCAGAGACTTAAAAACCTCAAAGAAATCCTAAATATAATTAACATTGAAAAAATCTTAAACACATAAGAGAAGATAAGGAAATGCGCTGACAACTAATTATCTCTTTGAATCTTCCTCGCTCATTAAAGCAGTGAAGTTAAGAAAACCACTCTACTCACTAAGAACTACATATAGTAGCTTACAATCTATGAAGTCTTAAACGCTATCTAGAAAGAGACACTCTTATTAGAGATGCTCTAAGAAGACGTGGTGTTAAAACCTTGTAGAAGTATTACGAAAAAAGTATTAGTGTTGAAGAACTTTAACCATTTAAATAATTAATAGAAATAGGTTTTGAGAATTATTAGTTACTTAAACCCTGAGAGTAAGTTATAGGGAAATGTAATTAACCAAAATAATTCTCTAAGTACTTGGTGTATGTTTTTGATTAGTTGCAATGATCTTAAAGAATCTACTTCTAGGTTACAACAATCTGGTTTAAGTGTTATTGATGTTTTTAGCGTTACTCTTGCTTCTCTCACAGAGGGGGTTGGTCGTGTTGCATTATCTAAGATGTTAGGTCTCACTGAGAGGACTGTGAGAAAAATTACTATGTTATTAAAGATTGGTGAATTACATTGGCTTAGTAGTCTTCTCGAAAAAATCACTATTAATAATATTAATGCCCCATGGCTTACATGTAAACCTGTACTCTACGGGGGGTTTAGTGAAGAAATACTTAATATTGTGAGTAGAAGAATTGTTTTACTCCGAGATTTTATTATTATTTCGAGTAAAGAGCCTGGTAAAGTAGAAGTTCTCGGCGTCCTCATAAATGGTGATCTAGCATACCCTGGACTTGTAGGAGAATATTGTGAACCATACTTAAAACTCAGAGAAATTTTACCGAGGACTAGTGGTCTCCTCGTGTGTTGGAGGAATTATAAGAGATATCTCGATGACTCTGTTCTCCTAGTTTCACTAGCTTATCTCTGTGAATACTCTGATTTAATGGGAGGAGAATGTGTAATTCACCGAGAGAAATACTCGTGAAGGAGACATTATAAACACTCTCCAATATACCAGTATTCTTAAGTAATTCTCCTCGAGAACCAGTAAAAACTACTTCACCACGTGATAACACTATGAAGTAGTCACATGTTATTGAAGCAAATATAGGATCATGTGTGGAGAGTACAATTGTTACTTGACTAGAGATCTCTCTGAGAAAATTAGATAACCAGATCTTAGAGTAAACGTCGAGGTGACTATCAGGCTCATCTAGTAGTAGTATCCTGGGATCTTTTACTAAAGCTGCCGCGAGAACAACTCTCTGTAATTCACCAGCACTAAGTTCACTAAGCCTCCTACTAAGTAAACCCTTTAATCCAAGCTTCTCAGCTATTTCATACACCCTCTTAATATCATCTTCACTTGTAAAAAACCCTCTTGAAACAGGATATCTAGAATATACAAGTACATCTAGTACTGTAACTCCTAGTAAGTCTTGTTCTTCTATTGTTGAAGAATATGAGAGTATTCTTCTAAGCTCTCTAATAATACTCTTAGCATCTCTACCATTGATCTCTACTACCCCACTATAATTTAATAATTGTGCTATAGTTTTAAGTAGTGTTGTTTTACCTGAGGCGTTAGGACCCAGAATACACGTCACAGTTTCACTTGGTACCTCTATATTTACATCTCTAAGAGCTACTATGTTATTACGCCTATATGTAACAGTTACATTTCTAGCAGAGATCACGAGATAACACCTCTAAATCTCCTAATGAGGAGTATTAGGAAAAATGGTGCTCCAATAGCCGATATAACCGCTCCAGCTGGAACTTCACCTATAATCTTAGTCATTATAGACCTAGATAAAGTATCCGTGGTGAATAATAATGTTGAGCCTAGAGCCATGGCTAATGGCACTACGAGTCTATTATCACTAGTCTTTAATATAAATCTAGCTATATGTGGAGTCACGAGACCTAAAAATCCTATAACACCAAATTGTGAGACAATAATACTAGCACTTACACCAGCTATTATTGACGCTGAAAGCCTTGTTAAATTAGGGTTTACTCCGAGCTGTGCAGCGTGATCATCTCCGAGCATAATGACATTAAGCCTCTTAGCTAATAAAACATATCCTACTAGTACTAGTATTACTGCTAGTAGTATGTATGGTAAGTTCTCTGGACGCGAGTGTATAAATGTACCAGTTAACATTAGTGATGCATAACCATATTTAGAAGCAACATAGTATAATAAGAGCACTGAGAGACCTGAGAATAGGCTTGTAACACCAATACCTGAAAGAACATAGGCAACATCACCTCCAGAAATACTCTCAGCTATAAGCACAGTAATTGCTAGTGCAGAGAGACCTCCAATAGCAGCTGCTAAGCTAATGACCCATAGAGTTACATGTTCTAGTAATAATAGTGTAGTATAAACTGCAAATAAAGCCCCTGACCCTGTCCCTAATACATAGTGATCTACAAGTGGATTTCTCAATGTAGCTTGTAGTATACAGCCTGAAGCTGCGAGAACGACGCCAGCTAAGACTGTATATATTGCCCTGTGAAATCTATATGTAAATATCTTCTCGGGTAAGCCTTCTGTAAGTGTAATTATACGAGTATAGAGTAGTGGAAGAATAATTGAGGCTATTAAGAATAAAAAAACAAGTATTATTTTCCACTTATTACTCAAGACCTACGCCTCTTTAATCCAATAGTTAATCCAATAATAAATGCTAGTATAGCTACAATAACAGTTATAACTACTACTTGACCAGCCTCTAAGCCTACTACTTGTACTATTGGCGTAGTAATTGTTGTAGTCTTTGTCTCTGTTACAGTTATAGTAGTTGTTAATGGTGTAGTAGGCGTTACTGTCTCTACAGGTTTACCTAATCCACGCTCAAGGGCTGTGTAGAGTACTTGTGGTACTAGTGTTATTAGTGGTCCAGGCCTAGATATAATGTCTATTTCAGTGTTATTTAATAATACTATTGGTTTACCAAGATCATATAAACCAGCTTCTCTAATAGTCTCATTAGTAGCATAAGAACACGCAACTATAATGATATCTGGATTCCACTTAGATATAGTCTCTATGCTTACAGCACTCCAACCATACGTGGTTGCAGCATTTATTAATCCTAGTCTTGAGAATACATCATCTATAAATGTAGCTTTACCAACAACCCATATACCCTGCCAGAAATCTATAACTACAAGTATTCTTCTACCACTAAACGGCTTTAATAACTTTAAACCCTCATCTAGTGCACTAGTAATTTCATTTACAAGACTTTCAGCTCTACTAGTCTCATTAAAAACTAATCCAATAGTATATATGTCGCTGAGAACATCATTAACACTCTTAGCTGAGCCACCATGTAAATACACCACTGTTACATTGTAAGATTCAAATGTCTCTAATAGTGGTCTATGAGCACCACTATCAGCTAATACAATATCAGGATTTAATTTCAAAATCTCTTCTACTTTAATAACACTCCACCAATACCCACCAACATCAACAACACCACGCTCTCTAAGCCTACTACTAATATTCAAATACCAATCCCCAATTGAGAAACTATCAACACCAACTACTACATCTAGTAATCCGAGATTAGCTAGTATTTGCGTAATCGAGGGTGCTATTGAAACAACACGTTTAGGAATACTTGGCAATTCAACACTCCTACCAAGAGCATCTACAACTACTATAGGTTGCTTAGCACTAACTAATACACTAAATACTAGTGTTACTAGTAGAGCTAATGCTACACTCTGAACTAGCTTGGACATCTTGTCCAACACCATGATTAAATAAAACATATTTGAGGGGTTAATATACCCTACCAGCTCTCACGCTATGTTAACAACATGTTTCTCCGAGAACTATAAATATTCCTCTTAGAGTAAATTCACGTAGTTAATGATACTATGTAGAGTTCTGTAGTTTCATCACCACGTATGAAAATCAAGTATCCACCATAATATTCTAATCTATCTCCAAAACCACGCGGTGTGAAAGGCAATATTAGAGGTAAAAGTCTCAAAGTACTAGTAGTTATATCTAATTCATATACTCCACCATATTCATGTATAAAGTAGAGTTTACCTAGATCACTACGTGTTAATCCTAGAAGCCTATAACCTGTAATATTATATTGAGTTAAGAAATTAACACTATTATTACTAATGTTATATACAACTATTATTGGGCGTAATGTACTTGTACTATTTAATGACACATATAAAATACTCTCACTCGTAGTTGTAGAAGTATATTCTGTAACATAACCCTCAACTATATTGTAAGGATTAAGGTTTCTTTTAGTAGTTAAATTATATAAACACAACGTATTATTACCAACACCAGGTACTATGACAAGAACATCTTTAACAACCTCTAATCTAGCACTAATCCCTGTAGCTCTACATGAATCTGTAACTAAAACCCATTTTCCTTGTAAAAAATCATAATTAAACACACCACTAGTGTTTAATAAGTATAAATAATCAAGACTAAGAGCTATATCAGCACGACCATCAAATATAGTATCAGCATTAATTACATGTGTAAGAATAGGGCTTTCAATACTACTTGAAATATTATAAATTAAAATTTTACTAGAACCACCAACACCAATTACTAATCCAGTAAAGCTATCTCCATAAACATTAACTCTATAAACCTCACCACCCATAACATAATTAAATGTCCTAGCACCAACTAAAACACCGCGATCATCGTAAACCTCAATAGTACCATTTGACACTATAAAATAATCCCACACATCTAAACTAACATCACCACCAGTAGATTTCACACTACTTATAATATTACCACTCACATCTCTCAAAACAACACTCCAACCAATAGGTACATTTGTAACATTAACAAACCATGGAGGAGTATTAAAAGTAACTAGTAAGTTATCAAATGCTATGAGCACGGTACTTGCACTCGCCATTTTATTACTAGTTACAGCTGTATATACACCTATACCAGTCTGTAGTGGAGTAATAGTTAAATTACTTCCACTAACCATTAAACTTCTATTAGACCATAACTCTAAATATCCTATGTTAAACGCATATATTCCTACAATATTATAGCTGGTATTATAGAAAGTCTCATTTCTCGTGCCATTTAATCTTTTCCACAATTTTTCCACATATTTCCAGATCTCGTAGCCTTGAGCCCCTGGCGGGTCAAAATATATACCCAGTGTATAAAGAGCGCTTGAATTCTGAATTAAAACAATATCTGCATATCCTTCACCTGTAATAGCTTTAACTATTGAGGCTATGTAAACTACTCCACTACTTGGTAAACTTTTATTTACTATTGCTATACATTCACCTCCATAAGTGTCTGGTCGTGAAGTAGCATTAATAGTTATGGTT
>JAJHQS010000060.1 GCA_020833225.1 Desulfurococcaceae archaeon | reverse complement strand
ACGTCTCCAATAAACACCATAAATGGCTTATCAAATTTAACACCCCTAACTGAAATTGAAGGTGTCATTGAATCAGCGTAAAAACTCGGTAAAATAGCGTTTACTCTACCACCCACTATAACTCTCCCACCACTCATCCCAGCACCCGGATATAGACCACAATTCCCTCTCACAACTACACTACCCCCAATCATATCTGATCCTACTAAGTTACCGGCATTACCATGAATAATTATTAACCCCTTCTCCATTCCAACTCCTACTTCAGAACCTGCATTACCGTGAACTATAATAGTACCGCCCTTCATACCCTTACCAGGCTTTTCCCCAAGTAATTTTCCACCTAGCCTGTGACCTACATTACCATGGATCTCAATAGTGCCATCTCTCATTTTAACTCCAACATAATCCCTAGCATTCCCCTCAACTACTATACTACCCCCCTTCATTTTATAACCTACTAAGTGACCAGCATCCCCCTTTACAATTATCTTACCTTTACTCATCTTGTAGCCAATATAGCATAGTTTACTAGAACCTGTTTCAAAAGTAATTGTTATTAACCCTGGATCCCCTGGCGCTTTTTCAGGTCCCTTTATGTCAAATAATTCAGATAAATAAGTCTTCTTTCCCCCCTCCCATACAACTATACTCTTTATACTAGATAACTCCTTACCAGCAAACTCATCAGGTGTTAAATGTCTAACATCAATTAAAACTGTAGGTTTACTTTTAAGATATAAGGAGTATGTTACAGTAGACACATATCTCACCCCTTAATCCTAGTAGTAATAGGGATCTTTACAGCTCGTCTTAACTCATATTCTCTTATAAGTAAGGAGTCTAGAGTTATTGAGTAATACTCTTTAAACTTCTTTTTGAGGAAGCTATCTAGATCTCTCTTCAACTCACTAGGTATCTCTGGTTCAACATAATATGTACTCCCATATATGGTTTTAACTACCTCTCCTTCTTTAACAACTATTTCTCCACTCTTAATTACCAACCACGCTCTCTTAAACGCCTTAATGAATTTCTCATAATCTCTACTCAAATCCACCTCTCTCGGGTTTAAATCATAAATAGCTATATCAGCATCTGCTCCTACTCCTAAATGACCCTTAAATCTATCTAAGCCGAGTAATTTAGCTGGAGCAGCCCTCGTCATAATTGCTATGTCATATAGAGAAAACTCTACATCTATTGATGGTAAAGTCGTCTTCTTCAATGCACGCTGATTAACCTCTTTCATCATGTCTTCACGAGCTTTCTTACTAATAAGCCATGAAAACATTATAGGGTAGTCTTTAAATGGCCCTGCATTAGGATGATCTGTTGTTGGAATCACCCTCCAAGGATCACCTGTTAAAAGTGCAACTTCTAATCCTATAGCCCATTGAATCGTATTTACATAACTACGTTTCTTATACTTATAAGGTACAATACCAGCTGCAGTTTCAACTTCTGTATCTGCATTAGCCCACTTCCACCTTGTTAAATGATATAATACATATTCAAAGGGGGCATCTGCAGTCATTGTTGTAGCAGGCCTTCCAAGTATAACTTGCCCTAAATCTAGTGTTACATATGGATTCGCCTTCACAGCTCCAGCTATATCTTCACCACCACTCTCAAGAGTCGCCCAACTATCACCCTTATATCCCGTGAACTGTACGTGAGTTACATGTAAAACCGGAGTTTCACTCACTCGTAAAATATCCTTAATTACACCTATGGTCTTTAGAGTTGTTAAATAATTGCCTGGATAACCAAGCCTATTACAGTGAATATGCATTTTGTGAGGTAAGTTTAATAGTTGAGAAGCATTACCTATCTCTCTAACTATATCTCTCGGAGTAATATTGTAAACAGGGATCTGTTCATCTACATCTACCCCCCTACCCCTTAAAACCCAGGTGACATCTGAGCCTGGATCAACTAGTTTTAATGCAAATGTTTTAGTAGTATAGAGTAACCAGGCTAAATATGCAGCAAGTAGTTCTCTTAAACCCTCAATAATCAAATCTAGAGCTAACCAATTAGAATCAACTAGTACAAATGCAGCCTTATCTATTATGGGTATATCATTTAGTTCTTCATGAGTATGTCTAGTTTTAATTGGCGGTGTTGCTGGCTCTACTACTAGCGTATAACCCATTCTCGCATAATCATATCCTATTCTAAAAACATTTGGTACAGTTAAACCTGTCTCAGCTCTACGATAGGGTAATTTATGTGGTTTATTAGTTAAATAATGATCCTCCGGCCTCATAAGCCTACCAATATTAACTTTAGGTCCAGCTATATGGCTATGTATATCTATTCCTCCAGGCATTACAATTTTACCTTTAGCATCTATTACTAATGCCTTACTAAGATCTATTTGCGAAGGATCAACTATTTTACCGTCTTTTACTCCAATATCGAGTATTTCACCATTAATCCCATTGATGGGATCATATACAAAGCCGTTTTTAATTAAAATCTCACTCATATTTCACACCTAATTTAACTCTAACTCTCTCAACTAATCTCCCTAACACCTCTGAATCAGGTAGAATTCCAGGTGGTAATTCAACAATTTTCTTTAATCGAATAGACACTTCATCCATTCTATAAGCCGTACCCTCACACTCTATTCCAACTAGTGCTCCAGGTATTACAACGTCTGCAAATGCTGTAGTCAGAGACCACTTAGCATCAATAACTATAACGGGTATTTTAGACAAGTGTTCAACAGCTTTTCTGGGGAAATGAGCTACAGGATCACTAGCGATAACTAATACAGCATCTACATCACCATTAGCTAATAGGTCGGTAGCACTTGTTACTCCAATAATCATTCTTGGAAACCCCCTAGCATAGTCAACTGCGTAAGGGTAATCTGTAGTCCACAATGATACCTGATTCGCCCCGGCGACATTATAGTGTCCTCTCATAGGTATTAAACCAAATTTCGTCCACTCATTAAGCTCTTGAACAAGTTTTATTGCAGCAACTATATTCCTATACTTAGCACCAGTCATTGTTAATCCTAAGCCGAAGAATATTACACCATATCTCGCTGTCTTCATCATTTCAGCTAACTCAAGGACTTTTTCTCTAGGTACACCAGCTATGACAGGGGCCTCGATCTCGAGATCTCTAATAGCCATTCTTAAAGCTGTTAATAACTCATAATCTCTACCAGGTTCAACTTGTATATATAGATCAGCTGAACTCGCCGTCGGAGTTCTCCTCGTATCAACAACTACAACTTTCCTTTCTCTCCTACCTCTAACAAATCGCCCCTCTCGAAGAACTATTCTAGAGAAGTGGTTTGGATGAGCCTCTAGTGGATTACAACCCCAAAATATAACTAAGTCAGCTAAGTGAATTGCCACTGCAAATGTAAATCTAACAGCACCCACCTCTTGAACCGCGAGAGCTGTAGGACCATGACAAAAGACTGAAGTATTATCTACTACACCATGTAGTAATTCTGCAAGCTCAATAGCGTATCTATTAGCTTCTACATCAGTACTAGATAATCCAAATATTAATGGATACTTCGCGTTCACTAAGATCTCTGCTGCCCTATCTAAGGCCCTATCTAAATCTACTTCAACAAGCTTACCTCCCTCTCTAATATATGGCTTTAAAATTCTATGTCTATGATAATTTAGGAACTTTGCAGATGATATAGCACATCCTCCTGTATTCTTCACTATCTTATTACCATCGACTTCTATAGTGAGGTGATCACATAGATCTCCACAGAAGGGGCATACAACGTTTTCTACTACTCTCTTCTCTCCCGTTTTAAGTGGTATATCTTCCATGTAGATCTCTAGGTTTTTTGCTCTAAGTAATTTAAGTACATCTACTAGTGTAGTTAAAGGCTCATCAGTAGATTCAATAAAAACTTTAACACCCTTTAAATAAGGCATGCCGGTTGCATCAGTATTAGGATCTGTTAATAGATTAGCCCAGGGACCCATGGGTATAAATACTTGCCCTCTAGGAGTATTATTATTTGGTTTTACTCTTAAAACAACTACACCGTGTTCATTATAGATTTTAACACGATCTTTTATACCAAGATCTGATATATCGCTTGGATTCATCTCTACAATTGCTACAGCATCAAAATACTTCTTACTCCACTTACTCTCAGCCTCCATGCTAATACCTTGCATTAGAGATCTCCCAGTGTTTAAGACAAATAATTTCTTACTTTCAA
>JAJHQS010000059.1 GCA_020833225.1 Desulfurococcaceae archaeon | reverse complement strand
TGTGTGTGAATTAGCTGAAAAAGTTGAGAGAAAAGAAATTATTGAAGAGGCAGGTCCTGAATAACTGCTACTTTGTATAAGGGGGGGGAAGAGGGGGTTTTGTATTCAAAAATATAATTCTTTTTTTTCTCTCTTAAATCCTTTTATCTCGATAGAATTTGGATTAAAGCTTATCCATATTTCTTTAAATGGTTAAGAACTGGTCTTTATCGAGATGTTTATTATCAATATAGAGAAAATGGGGTTTTTGAGAAGTGGACTAGTCATTTTTTTGATTTATATAGGACTATAAGGTGTCTTAAAGTAGCACTTAAAAGAAAAATCGAGATTGATAAAGTAGAAGAATGTGTAAATATATTGAGATATGGTGAAAAGTCATTTATTCCATTTGAAAAAGTGTTTTGGAATATATATAAAATTGGTGATCTTGTTTTAGAAGATTGGCAAATTCTTCAGAGTAAACTTATATCATATCCTATAGTGCGTGAGGATAAAGTCTATTATGAAAAGGTTTTTTATTTACCCATTAACAACTATATGAAAATTGCAGTTAAACCTTATACTTCAAGGTTTATACCTCATATGATCAGGGTTTTTTTAAATGCTATTGAATATGCTAAAACTAGAGTGAAATTTGATTATAGTGATTATAGTTTCAATAACACTAATTGGATTGATCCTTTAAAAGAGGGATTTGATTATGAGAGTTTTTGGAGAGTTAATTGGTCTATTATTGATTATATTAAAAATGAATTATCTAAGCAGCTTGAGGAATATTGGAAAATCTTTTTTGGAGATAATGAAAAATTAGAGATTAAAGTTACTCAAGTTGAAATTTGTAGTGATACATATATTGATAAAATAAAGCTGCTTTATGCTCTTAAATTTGTTATAGGAAGACATAAGACATTAAAATATGATTCTAATCCTAATGAGGGAGTAGTCTGGAGTTCTGATATTGGAGTTAAATACTATGTAACAGTTTCTAAGGATTTTCAAGTTAAAGTTTATTCTAAAGCTTATAATAATAAGACTGAGAAGGTCCTGAATAGGCTTGAATTTACGAGAGGAGTTAAGAAAGAAGTGAGCAGCTTTAATTTAAGTGATATATGGGATAATAAATTAGTTGAAGTATTAGGAGATTTCCAGGTGGCTTTAATGGATGAAAAAGCTGCTTTGGAATTAATGAAATTAGTAGATCCTCTTATTCCTAGTGGTGTTGAAAATAAGGACCTGCATAGAGTGTTTTTAATAGATCTATTTTTGCATGGTGAGGTTAAGGGGAGTAATATGTTTAGAAAAATAGCCGAGGTCTATAAGAGGAGAGGACTTATTGAGGTTAAAGGACGGGGAAGGAATTCTTTTTATAGATTAAAACCCGAATACATGGTTTACTATAAGCAGCTGCGAGAAGCCCTTAAAGAAATTCCCCTAGATCTCCTAAAACTCCCCTCTAACCCAGAGAAATCGTAACTATAAAGTCCTTGCTCTCTTGCACTTAAACCAGTTATGTACAAGCTTATAGTTACGATTTCTCTATTAGGTGATTTGATTGGTGATTTTTTATTACCTTTTATGTTGTAGGATTTTTATTGGATCTTCTCTAAACAGTACTTGCAAGAATAGGTTTTGAAGCCTTATATAGGGACTGGAGGTCTGTGTAAGCAAGTAGTAACGATCGATCTAACCTTGTTGTTTAATCTCAGCTTTATATAGTAATAAAGGGTTTAAAAACCTGAAGCCTATTGAGGTTTATTAGATCTATGTTGTGATGATATTTAAAGGTTATATATGAATTATTTTTGAGGGGTGTGGTTTGAGTAAGCTGGGTCTTTTAGAGGGTATTAAGAGATATTTTGAATTTCCTGTAAGGTATTTTACCAAAGAGTTGATTTTAATTATTTTGACAGAATTATTGAAGGGTCCAATGACTACTAGAGAGCTTTATGAAATAACTTCAAGACGCTTAGGAAAACGTTATAATTATCAGTATCTTGTGCTCACGTTACATAGGCTTAGGAAGAAAGGTATTGTTAATAATGAGCGGTTGTTTTTTAGTGGTGAGACAATTTGGTATATTAATTTAGAATTAACTGAAAAAGCAAAGCTTAGAGAGATATTAGAAGGTATTAAAAGCTGATTTTTAATTCATAAATTAGTATCTAGAATTAACATTCAAATTACAAACTGCAGTCGCCGATTGATCTACTGATTGAATTGAATTCAGATTTTAAAGGGGTTTAGAAACGAATTTTAGATCGGGTAATTGAATTGTCTAAAAACGTAAAATCTATAGTTAAAGCAGAAGAACCAATGATATCATATGAGAGAATTCTTTTGAGTCAAATTGATTATTGTACTAAGGTTTCCAAAGAGCAATATCCGTTATGTATAGATAACTTAGTTTCGCTTTTACCAATAGATTTAAGAGTTGCAGTTACTAATGAATATGATCAAATTATGGATTTGCTAAATGATTATATTAGAAAAGAGAGGCCTGAATGTTGTGAAATTAATGATGTGATAAAGTGTTTCTGCAGTGCAGAGTCATTTGAGATAGGGAATAGGATATTACTCGTGTTTAAAGAAGAACACCCAGATTTTTACTTGAAACATAAGCATATACTGAGGAGATTGATTCTAGAGATACTTGATATTAGAAGGATTGATGTTTCAAAAAGTGCTTTAATGTTTTCAATAGTGTTAAACTTACTTCTGGAATTAAAAATTATTGGTCCAAAATCAATTACGCCACATATAGGGCGGGTAAAGGGTTAAATAAAATGTACTTGTCCTCTTTGATTAAAGAGGCTTATGATTTGAATAGTGTTGTAATTGCTTATGTGTATGGAAATATGGGATATGGAAAAACTAGTTATGCTTTTTGGACTGCTTATGAAGTTCTAGGATCTTGGGATAAGGTATTAAATTATACGTTCTTTAATTTAGAAGAAGCAATAGAGGTAATGTGGAAATATATTGAAAAAGAAAAACGATTACCAATAATGATTTTTGATGATGCAGGGTTTTGGTTAAATAGATTAACGTGGTGGAGAGAGGAAAAGGTCCGATTTATGGAGCTTTTTAATTTAGCTAGAACAATAAGTGCGGGAATAATATTTACTACGCCTTCTGAGGAAATTCCGAGACAGTTGATAAATAAATGCAATTATAGAGTAAATGTAAGACCTTTAGAACCGCATGAGCTTGATTCTGATAGTGCAGTTGAGACTCTTAAAGTTGCTGCAAAGTTTAAATTAGAAAATGGTGGTGTAGCAGTTGCTAGGGGATATCAATTATTAATGTTGCCTAGTTTTTTGAAACTTGTTAAAAAGGATTATTTAGATTATTATCCTCTTTGGTATCCGATCTTTGATAAATATATGAAATTGAGATTGAGACATATTAAGAAAAAAATAAAAGAGTTAAGGGAGAATCAGAGTAAGGATCGGGGAGAGTTATTAGAAGAAGCAATTGAATTATATAAGAGCATGCGAGATCCTCGAATTGTATATCAATATTTGAAAAAGAAATTACCACAACCTACTGCTTATAGGTGGGCTTTTTATAGAATTCCATTGATGGTTAAGTTAGATAAATAGATCTGCGGAGAAGATCCTCTTCATTAATTCAGTTATGGCTAGGTTCTTCATTAGGTTCTAAAAGCAAATTTCTGAAAAACCCTCTTAAATAAATGGATTAGTCCATCTTTAAGGTATTGTGTAGAGTACACTTTTTGAAACCATATATTAGTAGTTACATTAGTATATTAGATTTAAATGTGTAATAGTGGATATGAGGTTTAAGATCTGACAATCAGTTGCAAGGTGTCAGTTTTTAGTGGTGTCAGTTTTTTGAAACCATATATAGAATTTGAGAACATCTATATAGTGATACTCTGATTTCTATATATCATGACTATATAAGAGTTATTTAAGGACATATATCGAGGGGACTGAATTGAGTGAGAAAAGTGAAAAACCTGTAACAATAAGGGGAGAAAATAAGACAATATTAAGCATATTCATATCAAGCAATAAATTAACTCTTACTGTGTCGAGAAAAGGAGAAACGGGATTTGAGAGAATAGATCGATACATTATACCACTCGACTACTTATTATTTAAAATATTTGAGAAAAACATTGAAGCTTTAAGTACTGTGTGTGAATTAGCTGAAAAAGTTGAGAGAAAAGAAATTATTGAAGAGGCAGGTCCTGAATAACTGCTACTTTGTATAAGGGGGGGGAAGAGGGGGTTTTGTATTCAAAAATATAATTCTTTTTTT
>JAJHQS010000058.1 GCA_020833225.1 Desulfurococcaceae archaeon | reverse complement strand
CCTTTTCTCGACACGGTAAGGGTTAGTTTATTGCTTGATATGAATATGCTCAATATTGTCTTATTCTCTCCTCGTATTGTTACAGGTCTCTCTTTTTCACTTTTCTCGCTCAATTCGCTCCCCACAACACAATAGTCCTTAAATACCTTATATAGCCCCAATATATAGAAATTAGAGTATCACTATATAGATGTTCTCAAATTCTATATAGATCTAAAATTCAACTAACACCACTAAAAACTGATATTTTGCAACTGATTTGTCGATCTGAAACCTCATATCCACTATTACACACTTAAATCTAATATACTAATGTAACTACTAATATATGTTTTCAAAAAGTGTACTCTACACAATACCTTAAAGATGGACTAATCCATTTATTTAAGAGGGTTTTTCAGAAATTTGTTTTTAGAACCTAATGAAGAACCTAGCCATAGCTGAATTAATGAAGAGGATCTTCTCCGCAGATCTATTTATCTAACTTAACCATCAATGGAATTCTATAAAAAGCCCATCTATAAGCGGTGGGCTGCGGTAATTTCTTTTTCAAATATTGATACACGCTCCGAGAATCTCGTGTACTCTTATATAGTTCAATTGCCTCTTCCAGCAACTCTCCCCGATCCTTACTCTGTTCCTCTCTTAACTCTTTTAGTTTCTTCTTAATATGTCTCAATCTCAATTTCATATATTCATCAAAGATCGGATACCAAAGAGGATAATAATCTAAATAATCCTTCTTAACGATTTTCATGAAACTAGGCAACATTAATAACTGATATCCCCTAGCAACTGCTACACCACCATTTTCTAATTTAAACTTTGCAGCAACTTTAAGAGTCTCAACTGCACTTTCAGAATCAAGCTCATGAGATTCTAAAGGTCTAACATTCACCCGATAATTGCACTTATTTATTAACTGTCTCGGAATCTCCTCTGAAGGAGTTGTGAAAATCACTCCCGCACTTATTGTTCTAGCTAGATTAAATAACTCCATAAATCTAATCTTCTCTTCTCTCCACCACGTTAATCTATTTAACCAGAATCCAGCATCATCAAAAATCATTATTGGTAATCTCTTCTCTCTCTCAATATGTCTCCACATAACCTCTATTGCCTCCTCTAAATTAAAAAAAGTGTATTTTAACACCTTATCCCAAGACCCTAAAACCTCATAAGCAGTCCAAAAAGCATAACTCGTTTTTCCGTATCCCATGTTTCCATAGACATAAGCAATTACAACACCATTTAAGTCATAGACATCCCTAATCAAAGAGGACAAATACATTTCATTTAACCTTTAACACGACCTATATGTGGTGTAATTGATTTTGGACCCACAATTTTTAATTCAAGAAGCAAGTCCAACACTATTGAAAACATTAAAGCACTCTTCAGAACACCAGTTCTACTAACATCAAGTATCTCTGAAACTACCCCACCCAACACGTGTTTGTACTTCAAGTAGAGATCTGAATGCTCCTTCATGAACATAAATAATATTCTATTTCCCACGTCAATTAAATCCACTCCTCCACAAACACACCTAACTGATACACCATTGTCACTTATCTCACAACAATGAGGTCTCTCTCCTCTAACATAGTCATACAGTAAGCTCATAATTCTATCATATTCATTGATAACTGCAACCCTCAATTCTACTGGTAAAAGCGAAACTAGATTTTTCACACATAACGGGTATTGCTCTTTGGAAACCTTAGTGCAATAGTCAATTTGACTCAAGAGAATTCTCTCATATGATACCATTGGTTCCTCCGCTTTAACTATAGATTTCACAGTTTTAGACAATTCAACCACCTGATCTAGAAATTTGTTCCTAACTCCTTTAAAGTCTGAAGTCAATTCAATTATCAGATCAATCGGCGACTGCAATTTGTAACTTGAATGTTACTTTTACATGTTAATTCACGAATTGAAAATCAGCTTTTAACAGCTTCTATTATCTCTCTAAGCTTTGCTTTTTCAGTTAATTCTAAACTAATATACCAAATTGACTCGCCGCTAAAAGCTAATTGCTCACTTCTAACAATACCCTTTTTCCTAAGCCTACATAATATGAGTACAAGATACTGATAATTATAGCGTTTTCCCAAACGTCTTGAAGTTATTTCATAAAGCTCTCTAGTAGTCATTGGACCTTTCAGCAATTCCGACAAAATAATTAAAATTAACTCTTTAGTGAAATACCTTTCAGGCGACTCAAAGTATCTTTTAATACCCTCTAAAAGACCCAGCTTACTCAAACCTCTTCCCTCAGAGAAATAATTCATATATAACCTTTAAATATTGTCACAACATAGATCTAATAAACCTCAATAGACTTCAGATTTATAAACCCTTTATTACTATTTAAAGTCGAAATTAAACAATAAGGTTAGATCGATCGTTACTACTTGCTTCCACAAGTCTCCAATCCCTATAAAAGGCGTCAAAACCTATTCTTGCAAGTACTATTTGGAGACGATCCAATAAAAGATCCTACAATATAAAAGTAATAGAAAATCACCAATCAAATCACCTAACAGAGAAATCGTAACTATAAGCTTGTACATAACCGGTTTAAGTGCAAGAGAGCAAGGACTTTATAGTTACGATTTCTCTGGTTTAGAGGGGAGTTTTAGGAGATCTAGGGGAATTTCTTTAAGAGCTTCTCGCAGATGCTTATAGTAAACCATGTATTCGGGTTTTAATCTATAAAAAGAATTCCTCCCTCTTCCTTTAACCTCAATAAGTCCTCTCCTCTTATAGACTTCAGCTATTTTTCTAAATATATTACTCCCTTTAACCTCGCCATGTAGAAACAGGTCTATTAAAAACACTCTATGCAGGTCCTTGTTTTCAACACCGCTAGGAATAAGAGGATCTACTAATTTCATTAATTCTAAAGCAGCTTTTTCATCCATTAAAGCCACCTGAAAATCTTTTAATACTTCAACTAGTTTATTATCCCATACATCACTTACACTAAAGTTGCCCACTTCTTTCTTAACACTTCTCGTGAACTCAAGTCTATTCAGGACCTTCTGAGTTTTATTGTTGTAAGCTTTGGAGTAAACTTTAACTTGAAAACCTTTAGAAACAGTCACGTAGTATTTAACACCAATATCAGAACCCCAGACTACTCCCCCATTAGGATTAGAGTCATATTTTAATGTCTTGTGTCTTCCCACGACAAATTTAAGAGCATAAAGTAGCTTTATTTTATCAATATACATGTCACTACAAATTTCGACTTGAGTAACTTTAATCTCTAGTTTTTCATTATCTCCAAAAAAGATTTTCCAATATTCCTCAAGCCACATAGGTAATTTATTCTTAATATAGTCAATAATGGACCAATTAGCTCTCCAAAAACTCTCATAATCAAATCCCTCTTTTAAAGGATCAATCCAATTGGTGTTATTGAAACTGTAATCGCTGTAATCAAATTTCACTTTGTTTTTAGCATATTCAATAGCATTTAAAAAAACTCTAATCATGTGAGGTATAAACCTTGAAGTGTAGGGTTTAACTGCGATTTTCATATGGTTATTAATTGGTAAATAAAAAACCTTTTCGTAATAGACGTTATCTTCACGCACTACAGGATACCATATAAATTTACTCTCAAGAATTTGCCAATCCTCTAAAACAAGATCACCGATTTTGTATGTATTCCAGAATATTTTTTCAAATGGGACAAATGACTTTTTACCATATCTCAGTATGTCTACACATTTCTCTACACTATCAATCTCGACTTTTCTTCTAAGTGATACTTTAAGACACTTTATAGTTCTATATAAATCAAAAAAGTGATTAGTCCACTTCTCAAAAACCCTATTTTCTCTATACTGATAATAGACGTCTCGATAAAGACCAGTTCTCAACCATTTAAAGAAATACGGATATGCTTTAACCCAAATTCTATCGAGGTAAAAGGATTTAAGAGAGAAAAAAAGAATTATGTTTTTGAATACAAACCCCCCCTTCCCCTATACAAAGCAGCTTTTATTCAGGACCTGCTTCTTCAATGATTTCTTTTCTCTCAATTTTTTCAGCTAATTCACACACAGTACTTAAAGCGTCAATGTTTTTCTCAAATACCTTAAATAGTAAGTAGTCGAGTGGTATAATGTATCGATCTATTCTCTCAAATCCTGTTTCTCCTTTTCTCGACACGGTAAGGGTTAGTTTATTGCTTGATATGAATATGCTCAATATTGTCTTATTCTCTCCTCGTATTGTTACAGGTCTCTCTTTTTCACTTTTCTCGCTCAATTCGCTCCCCACAA
>JAJHQS010000057.1 GCA_020833225.1 Desulfurococcaceae archaeon | reverse complement strand
TCAACCTAGCAAACAACTCCTCTTTCAAACTCATGAGATATACCCAGGTGTGTACCAAGCTAGGGTCGAGTTTAAAAACTTTTTCCTAAGAGCTCTTAAGGTATTAGCTAACACACAACATCCTAAATAAGTCCAAAATAAGATCCATTTAAACTTCTTATTTTTAATAAGCAGGTTATGTTACTTAAGTATGTTCTAGGTTAAGAATATTAATAAAGCTCTTTGATAATTCGTTGAGCGTCTAAATTGTCGAATAGTGTGTAAAATGTGAAATCAGAGTCTAATTTTAGGAGTTTCTACATCGATATTCCACCATGACTTTTCCTTTTTTTTTTATCAACTAATGGTATCTCTCTTAGTATTTCTGTAGCTCTATCAACTACTCTATTAGCATCAAGAGAGCCTAACCCCTCTTTTTAAGCACATCTATTCAGTCTACGAGATTTTGTAGATTTAAGCGAACTGTTAATGCAAACCTCTTATCTTGACTTAAGATTCTTTTTATTAAGTTAACATTAATGCGTTCAGGGCCTTCCTCTATTTTATGATCTATTAGGAGTGTTAAAAGTATTCAGAGCTTTGTGAATATTGATATTAGGAGTATAAGGGTTTTAGAGAAGAGGTAATCTTTAAAATTGATTATTGATTTTTATTTAAGTGTTTGTTATGGCTGTTTATGATTGTGGTCATATTTATAGAAACCGCTTGTCTCGGTGTGTACGTGTTAAAGTGTTTAAGAAGCCGTTTAAGTACTGGTTTCCAGGGAGTGATTTTGTAAGAGAGATTGTTGATAGATATAAGGAGTTTCTAGATAATGGCTCATTTATAGTGATAACTGAAAAAGCTATCTCAGTTGCACTGGGAAATATATATGATGAAGGTATTATTAAACCAGATCTTATTTCTACGTATTTTACAAAAATTGTTAATTCACATCTCTGGGGTCGTTTACTCTATAGGCTTTTTAGACGCGGCGAAGACTTCTTAGATCTCATAAGAGAAATCCCACTAGAATATTTAGCTGTTCACAAGAAGCTATCTATTAAATATGGGGGTTTACATCACTTCATAAAACCATATTCTGAAGCAGGTATAGATACTACTAATTTACCATACTACTACGTCTCTCTACCTCTAAGAAATGCTGATAAAATAGCCCGAGAGATCAGAGATGACATAGTTAAACTGGTAAATAAAGATATCTACGTTCTCCTCATAGATACTGATCGAACATTTAAACCTAAACATATATCATCACTAGCTATTTCTACAAGACCATCATATGTGAAGGGTATTATAGATCTTGGCGGTTTAGGATATATCCTGGGCCGATTATTCCCAGAGAAGTTTACAGAGTATCCAACACCAGTTGCATATGATGGCTACTGGCTAGGTTTACCTCGAATACTCAAATTATCCAGGATAGCTGAGAGGCTTATGGGTCATGGTTTAGGTAGGACAGCTATTGAAATGCTAAGAAATCTCGGTAAGAGTAGTTTTGATAAAGTGAAATGGGTAGATATGAATAGAATTAAACACTACCCAGCAATAGTAGTTAAAATTGAGAAAATAAAGCATTGGAAAGGATAAATATAAAAGCATTATGTTTTATTAATGATATTAACATTAATTCTCCTATAGTAATCGCTAGTAGTGATCCACTTTTCCCTGGACTCGCCAGTTTTTATTTGCTCTATGAACTTATAAAACCATTTCCAATCTCTTTCATATACGTGGTATGAGTCTACTATATGCATATAATATCCTAATTCAACGCCAACATGCTCAGCCACGTATTTCTGGAGCTCTGTAAAAGCATACATGTTCATGAAGGTTGCTTTAAGTGCATCATTACTCCTCATGTGAGCGTGAAGTACCAACCTCCCATTAATTACCCTAAACCAGAGCCTCTGCAAGCATGGGGGATATTCTGAGCCAAGATCTCTCCAAGGCTGCCAAGTTATAGCTTGAGCCCTCCTAGTGTAAGGAGCTTTTTTCAACTTCTCGATTACTCTTCTAATTTGATCTATAATCTCACCGCTCGGTAACCTATATGAGAATAGCCTCTCGTGATAAGTATACTCTAATTTCTCAACCAAGTGGTCATGAATACCTCTGACAACTTCATCAACATATTCCAAGAGACCCTTAAGAGAACCCGCTACAATACCTTTAAGATGAATCCTAGGCTCAGAGAACGGCTCTTTCACCAAGATTACCGCTGGAGCATCAATAGATTTCTCACCATACTCAGTATCTATAACTACACCTCTCTCCGCGAGTTGGAAGAGAGAGTTCTCCCAGGCTTCTGGCAGATTTTCTGCCTCAACAAAGATTATTCTAGAACTCATTACACCTCACACGGCCTAATACTTTATAACAAGGGGTCTTACTATAAATAAGAGAACTCAGTATTACCGATCTTTCGAAGTAGACTTCTATTAAACAGTAAAATTATAGCTATTAATCTCTTTTCAAACAAGATTACATTGTGAAGTATTGTTATAAGGTCTTAGTTTTAGGTGTATTTGTCTTGATTATAGGGATATTGACTAGGAATCCGAATGGTTGGGCTTCTCGAGAGCTTACTAGGGCTATTGAGTCGCTGGGTCATAGGCCATTTTGTTTTAGATTTAGAGATATTGTTTCTTTTATAAGTAGTGATGGTTTTAAGGCATTTGTAGGCGATGTTGATATTACTAGGGATATCTCAGCTATTATTGTTAGACCATTTGGTAGAGTTAGTCTCGACCAAGCTATTTATAGAGTAGACCTACTCTACGCTCTAGAGGAGCAGGGTGTTCCTGTTTTTAATAGGCCATCAGCTATTGAGAAATGTGTTGATAAGTTTAGATCACTATATACGCTTAAACAACATGGAGTACCAGTACCAAAAACTATTGTAACTGAGCGTTCAAGTCTAGCACTTAGAAATATTGAACTCTTAGGCTCTAAATTTATTGTATTAAAGCCTATGTTTGGATCTAGGGGTCATGGGTCAACTAGATTTATTCTAGGCGATCGAGATGTAATGTGGGAAATCCTGAGATCTCTACAATTCACTAGACACACTATCTACCTCCAAGAATACATTGAACACGGAGGCATGGATATCCGCGTATTTGTCCTCGGCTATAGAGTATTAGCAGCTATGATTAGGAGAGCTCCTAGAGGATCTTGGAAAACAAATATTGCAAGAGGAGGATCCCCAATACCTATAAAGAAATTAGAGCCAGAAGTTGAAGAACTAGCTATTAAAGCTGCAAAAACTCTTGAATGCGAAATTGCAGGAGTAGATATTATTAAGACGAGAGAAGATATGTATGTCCTTGAAGTTAATAGTCAACCAGGATGGCATGGTCTACAAAGCGCTCATCCAGACATAGATATAGCTGTAGAAATATCAAAATACGTGATAAGTAAAGCTAAGAGTTAAAAAATTAACTAGTTAATGCTTTCTCAAGAATATCGTAATTTATTTTACCAGAGGTAAATGTACGTCCACTCCTAATATTATTGACAACTACAAGTGCAGGTGCAAATATTGATGGGTCAACTTTATATAAGAAGTCCCACCCATATTGGTCAACTAGTTCTGTGAAGGATTTACCATAGTCTTTTGAAGCTAAACTAGGTACTTTATTTACATATTCACTTAATTTTACATCATCAGGGTAATCTACAATGTAATATGTTACTCCTCCATATAGTAACATATCATTTGATCTACCGGCCATTTTCAATGGGCTGGTATGTAGTGGTGCAATTGGACATACTCCATAACCATATAGTATACTCTTTAAGTCAAATTCTAATGTATATAGTTTAAACAACCCTGTCTCTACTATTCTCGCACTAACTTGCACAGATCCAGCAGTACTAGCGGGTGAGACCATTATTAAGTATAAGTTTTCAGGTTTAACTCTCACTTCACTACTAATATATCTAACTACTTCTTCATCAGGGTATTTCTCAGTTTCTAAAACTAGAACTGCTTCATCAGACTCTTCACTATACCCAATTTTCTCAAATAACTTCTTAGGCTTCTTAGCTAATGCTCTAGCAGGGCCACTACCATTGGCAAAGAAATCTTTAACACTAATTCTCCACCCAGCCAGTTGCGAAGCCATACACGCCTCTACAGGGTAATCTGTAGAGACCTCTACAGCTGGCACATAATACTCCTTGATCTTATAACTTGTAATAGCTACACTTGCTAATCCCCCTAAACATATCTTAGATACATAAATACCCGCTTCAAAACTCGAAGTAGCTTTTACACCAGCATCAATTATTGTTGCCCCAGCTATCTTTGTACTCGTAATTTTTAACTCCTT
>JAJHQS010000026.1 GCA_020833225.1 Desulfurococcaceae archaeon | reverse complement strand
GAGAAGGGTTTCCCCGAGGCAATTATTTGTGAGTAGCTGTAAATGTTTTTAAATACTTCTCTGCCTCGGGGTTCCCCCGCTTGGCTCGGGTTTTCACTGCTTCATTGCGGGGGCTATCAGGGCTCCATGTAACCCGTGAGTCCCTCATCCGCTTTAATCCTCTCAACGCCAGGTTCCAGGAGGCTACTACATCTCTAGATGTAATGATGTCTCCCAATTCAACGAATCTGTAGTTTATGAATCTTATTTTCTTTCCATTAGGGGATTTCTTGGATGTTTTCGCTGGGTTTACGTAGATTGTCTTAATGCCCTCTAATAACGCCTTGTACTCTGTATACTTCTGTATTCTCCTATAGCACCATAGTGGCTTCATCCATGAGAATCTCTTTCCACCATTATTGTTCTCTTTTATTTTCTCCAAATCCTCAAATACTATTACAGCATTGTATTCTCTAGCTACTTCTACTAATACATCTACGTCTACTAAGATATTCTTAGCCTTGTTAAGCCACCTAGCTCTAATCCTCCTAGCCCACTTCAAGAACCTCCAGTTCCTTGGGCATTTCCTCTGGAGATCCTCAGCGAGCTTACGTAGATGTAGTGCTCTACTAAGACCCCTAAACGGTATTACACCTATTGAGACTAATTCACTATTTAAATTGATAATAGTGTATGTTATGTTATTGAAGTTGAGGTCTACGCCCATAATTGCCTGAGGCTCTCTGGGTACTACGTCTCTGTGGAACGTTATGTAGACGTAGAATCTCCCACACCTGTAGCTCACTATTATTTCACCGGGCTTCCAGGAGCCATCGAGGTATTTGTTGAGGTAGCTATACCACTCTAGTTTTAACTCAACCCACTTACCGTGTAGTACCGCTACTCTCAGTGTCTTCTTATCCAAGTCTAGTTTATAATCTAGAGTGTGTATTCTAGCTGTTAGCTTCTTGAGTATTGGCTTTGATCCATTGTTCTTCTTAGTTGACTCAACAACCTCCTTAGCTCGTTTATAGATCTCTGAGACATGGTGTGCTCTAAAACCCATTCTAATTAATCTACTATAGAACATAACGTGTAGCTCTGTCCACGATGGTGTCTCATCTAAACCCCAAATCTCATCTACAACTAACTGGACTGATTCACGGTACACTCTTAAAAACTCCACTAATAATCCCTCATCTCCCTTAGGAGTGACCGCCGCCACTCTAGCGGTCACAGTAGCCCTCACAGGGAGACTCATCAGTACACCCCCCATTTAGTAAACTAGGTTTATAAAGCGGTTTACGCAACACACGCAGAAGAGCAACCACGTATTCACATTTACTTACAACTAATCACAACTATTTCTAGATCGGTCACAGGCTCCACATAACCTTTAAACTCCTCATCTGCTTTAAATGTGTAAATTCAAACTCTAAGGCTTATAATCCGCGACTAAATACACATAGAGAAGCTGATAAACCTAGGCCAACTATTCACATCCATCTATAACTAAGTCACAAGTAATTCTAGATCGGCCGCGTACTTGTGGCGATCACACTTAGAGGGGAGAGGAGATATTTCTCGTAGAGTTTTTAAGGGCATGCCGTGACTTAGTACAACTGGTAGTAAATGAAATATAGCTATCAACGATTTTCAATTCTCGACTTTACTTTTGCTATTAAACTATTAGAGATTAGTTCATACCTTCTTATCTCCTTGAAGGCGCGGAATAAATTGAAAACTCAATGCTTAAGACTGAAATTAATAGTCACCTCGATAATTTAATCATGATGTATAAATATGTGGAGGATTGAAGGAATATATCAAAAATTAAAATGAGAAATTAAAAACTTTATTGTTTTATCTAGTGAGATCTAGCTAATGTAACAATAATGTATATAATAGCCGATAATATTAAGCCAACAAAACAGCCTGTTAGCCATGGTGTAATTCCATAGAAGACAAGTAATTGAGCCGCTATTAGACTAATAATGAGGCTTGTAATAGCGGCGAGTGGATCCTTCCTCCACTTAAGCCCTACCGCTAGAGGACCTGTTAGAGCTGCTGAGACGCCAGTCATACCGATTAACATTGTATATACCATGTATACTGGCATATAAACGATTGCAAAGTAACAAACAAGAAACGATGTACCTATTAAGATTATTCTTAAAGTATTTACACCGCCAATTCTCGTCTCTAAGGGTTTGATGAGGCCTTTAATAGCATGGTACAGGTCAGTGGATGCCGCTAAAAGAGCACTGTCAAGTGTAGCTAATACAGTTGCAAAGAGTCCACATATAAATATCGGATAGAGTGAGGGGAGGAAGTACTTAGAGACCTCTAATACAACTGTGTCAGGATCTTTTAACTTATAGGGCAAGAATACTCTACCCACTGGTCCTAATATTGATACCCATGTAATAAAAGCTCCGGAGACAGTCGCTAATGTGACAAAAATAGATAGATCTGTTTTCTTACTACTTCTTAGTGCTAAATAGTTTTGCCAAGCATAGGGAGTGAATTGCCACATAGAATATACAATTGTTGAAAAGACCCATAATGTTATGGGGTCAGTTGTATATGGTTCACCTGTAGGATATATTGTTCTAGGGTCAAATCTATACATAGTATTTATAGTGTTAAATATATTGCCTCCTCCAAGTGCGAAGAGAAGGTAGAGTGAGCAAAAGCAAAATGTCATCATAATTAAAGTACATAAAGCATCTACAAATAATACGGCCCTTAACCCGCTAAGAGTCAAATAAATTAAAGCTATAATTACCCCTGAGAGTGCAGCTGTATCATAACTAATACCAAGTCCATACGAGAGAACTAAACCAATTCCCTTAATTTGTCCCACTAAATAGAATAATGTAGCATACCACGCTATGATCCCGGCAATTATGCCAACATATCTTTTGCCATAATATGCCTCCATATATGACGCTAATCCTGTTGCACCATATTTAGCACCTAGATCTCTAATTATAGGTAAATAGTACCAGAGAATAATGAATACTCCTATGGCCCACCCTATAAAAGTAGCAAATTCTACTATGCCGTAACTATAGCATACACCTGGCCCTCCTAGAACAGCCCACGCACTGTTATATGTAGAGAAAAGTGCCAATCCATTTAACCATGGACTTGCAGCTCTTTTTGCAACTACGTAACTTTCAATTGAAGCAGCCCATTTTCTATAGATTATCGCCATTATGATTATTGCTATAATGAAAATAATAAGAGCGGGTGCAGTAGGCGTAATTACCTCCATTATTCACCCCCTTCATGACGATACATATAGTATAAAAGCGTGCCTAAAATAATCCACGCTATAGGTGCTGTAAACATTGTAGTCCAGGGAATTACAATACCATTAATAAGTATGGCGATGTTTATTGCAAAAATTAGTAAATGTTCAAGTTTTCTCTTCTCCATTGACCTCCCCACCTACTTCGGCAGGGTACACTATACTTATGTTATACTATTGGAAGGATTTATAAATTTTTCTTGAGAAAAGATCTAGTCATAAGATATTCCTTAGTTGAGTTGCTTTTAACATTAAAGTTAAGAGATTCCTCTACTTAGATGTTCTCGTAGTAAGAGAATACGTTAAACTCGTAGTTTTCTTGGCTGTTTGGGGAATACTACTATACCGTTGATCGGCTTGTTCTGGAGATAGTTCTCAATGGCATTAACTACAGCATAATCCATGTGAGCTTGTGCTTCATATGTATAAAATGCTATATGAGGTGTTATTATAATATTTGGGTATTTTAAAAGCCTATGATCTTTACTTATAGGCTCACCTTCTACGACATCAGTTGCATAAGCTGAGACAATTCCTTTTTCTATAGCTTCTATGAGTGCGTCTTCATCTACAAGCTCTCCACGTGCTGTGTTTATAATCATAATGCCTCTTTTAGCAGACATAATTACCTCTCTATTTATCATTCTCCTAGTTTCCTCGGTTAATGGTGCATGTAATGTAACAATATCACATATTGAAAAGAGTTCTTTGAGACTTTTAACATACTTATAACCTAAACTCTCAATTCTATCCCTAGGCACATAAGGATCATAGACAACTACGCGTGTATTAAATCCTTTAGACAAGATCTCAGCTACTCTTGAACCAATATTACCAAGACCCACAATACCGACTACGAGGCTACTAAGCTCTCTCCCTATAAACCTAGTTCTTATCTCCGGGTACTCACACCACTTACCTTCTCTAACAACATTATAAGATTGAGGTATTTGTCTAAGTGCACTTAACATTAAAGCTATTGTATGTTCTGCCACAGCCTCACGTTCCACTAGAGGAGGAACTCTAACAACTATAACTCCATATTCCTCAGCAGCTTTTATATCAATATTGTCATAGCTTATACCACGCCTTGCTATCATAACAACATTTTCATTATATTCAAAGAACTCTCTGTCATAGTAATGTATAGGCACCACACCCATAATGATGAAATGATAATCTCTAAGAAGATCTGCTAAAACCTTACCTCTACAACCCTTAGGTACCGAGATTTTTCTAACTTCACCAATTCTTTCAAGCCTTTCAAAAGCATCTGTATACATGCCGAAAAAAGGTGCATTGACAACAGCTATCTTAATCAATAATAAACACCTCTATAGGTAAAAGATTTAAAGTCTTGTCTTAAAAGTTTTATACAACATGCCTTGATTCTCACTGTAACTAATAATTTGCAGTAATCCAAATCGTGTGTCTGTTTTAAAATCTTCATGAACACTCTACTTAAAATTTATCATTCAAAGTCTTTATTAAATAGAATAGCAACGAAAATATTAATGTTCCTTAATGCTTTTATTATTTTCAACTATTAAAACATTTAAGTGTTCTAGTGGCCAAGAGTAACTATCAGTTAAAGAACTCTTTTAATGGGTTTAATAGTACTTTAATGCCGATCTAATATCCTAAGTAACATGTATCTTTCATAGTTTTCAATAACCTTACTACTCTTAGCTTTAATACCTAAAGCATTCACAATCCGCCAGGAGTATCTGTGAAGATAACACTTAGTGAGTGGCTCATTACGCTGCTCCAAGCCTGCCCACCGTAGTAGCTCACCTTAGTCACCTAGTGACTTACAGTTCTACGGATCTCAGGAACACGAGATCACCAATAATACATAAATCTCTGTGTCTGAGATTTATAAATCAGCATACTCAATAGCTCCGAGAATTAAAAATAATAATTCAAAAATATCCACGGTCACTTACAAATCAATTAAATCTGTAACAGCCTTAAGAGGTCTATTAAACTCTAAATCAGGAGAAATATATAAAATTCACCTCTATAGATATTTTTAGGTGTCATATGCATGGGGGTTTCCCATAGGAATAAAATAGTTATTTCAGAGCCACACCCATTAATTAATGAAGAAATAGACTTGCTTAGTAAATATGGAGATGTCGTATTGGTCAATACGACTAAGGAAGATGTTCTAACAGAGGCTGTGCGAGATGCAGACCTATTAATCGTAGACTTTGCTAGGGTTACTAAAAATATGATTGAAAATGCACAGAGGTTGAAAGGTATTATTAGACATGGTATTGGAGTTGATAATATAGACTTAGAGGCTGCTACGAGAAGAGGTATAGTCGTAGCTAATATTCCTGATTATTCTACGAAAACTGTAGCAGATCATACGTGGGCACTTATACTCGCGCTTACAAGGAAAATTGTCATCGCAGATAAATATGTTAGAGATAAACTATATGTAGGTAGATGGGAGAATCCTCCTGAATATTTAAAAGGCTTAGAACTTGAGGGTAAAGTATTAGGAATAATCGGATTTGGTAGAATAGGTAGAGAAGTTGCAAAAAGAGCTCAAGGATTTGGTTTAAAAGTACTAGCTTATAGCCGTCACATCTCAGAAGAAATAGCTAGAGAGTTTGGCGCTGTACCCGCTAATTTAGAAACTATTCTTAGAGAGTCTGATATAATAACACTTCACGTTCCTCTAACTAAGGAAACCTATCATTTAATTAATGAAGATAGAATAAGGTTAATGCGTAAAAAACCATATATTATAAATACGTCAAGAGGTGCTGTAATAGATGAAAAAGCACTATACAAAGCCCTAAAAGAGGGTTTAATTGCAGGTGCAGCCTTAGACGTATTTGAAATAGAACCTCCACCTGAAGATAACCCGCTATTTAAATTAGACAACGTCATATTTACACCACATATTGCATGGTATAGTGAAGAAGCATTAAGAAGACTTGTAATGACAGCAGTTGAAGAAGCAGCAAGAATATTAAGTGGAGAATTACCTAAAAATTTAGTTAATAAAGATGTTATTCAGACCTTAAGGTTTAAAAAAGAAGGTGCTTAACAGATTCTTAGAACTAAAATGAGTAGATATTTCCAAGTAATTAGTAAAATTACTTAGATCTCTTAAGGATTTTAAAAACCTTTAATGGTTTATTTTTCCAATAAACTTAGTCTTACTCCAGATCATTGGAGATCCTTCAACAGATTATTAAGGAAAATGTCACATTTTAATTTAAGGTAATGAATTTGAAACTATATGTTACATATTACTAAAAAAACTTACATTTTAAGAGACAAATAAGTTCCTTTTAACTCATTTAAGAGATTTGAGTACTTCTTCAAATACTTCTAGTCCTTTATCGAGGTGTTCTTTAGTTATTACTAGTGGTGACATAAATCTGAAAGTCTCGCCGTAGTGTCCGCATGTATGCATTAAAACCCCCCTGGAGAATAGCTCTTTTTTAATTGCCTCAGCTTTGGATGGATCTGGTTCCTTGTTTTCCTTGCTTTTAACTATTTCTATGCCTATCATGAAGCCTATTCCTCTCACATCTCCAATAAATTCGTATTTCTCTTGAAGTTCTTTGAATCTTTTTAACGCGTATTCTCCTAGTAAACGTGTTCTCTCAAGTAGATTTCTACTCTCAATATACTCAATAACTCCTGTTGCTGCTGCAAGACCTAATGGGTTTGCTCTATATGTCCCTAAATGAATCATTTCTGGCAACTTCTCATCAAGGTCTTTTCTAAAAGCTACAAATGAAATTGGTATACCGTTTCCAATAGCTTTTGATATACACATTATATCCGGTGTAACTCCAAAGTGCTCTATTCCCCACCACTTACCAGTCCTTCCAACACCTGCTTGGACTTCATCATCTATTAAGAGGACTCCATATTTATCTGCAATCTCTCTAAGTCCTTTTATGAATTCTCTTGGAGGAATTATATATCCCCCCTCTCCTTGTATAGGTTCAAATATTATTCCAGCAACTTCACCAGCACCACTATAAGGGTCTTTAATCATATATTCAACAAATTCTAAGCAGCGATATGCACATTCAACTTCATCTTTAACATTGAAGGGACATCTATATGGATATGGATATGGCGCTCTAATAACATTAATTAAAGGCATTCCTTTATATTTTAATAGAGTTTTCTTTGCTGTTAAAATTATGGCTCCTAGATGAACACCATGATAAGCTCCACTAAAAGCAATTATAGTACTTTTTCCAGTAACCCATCTAGCTAAAGACACAGCTGCCTCACAAGCATCTGCACCTGTAACTGTAGTAAGAATTTTTGCGTTTCCTCGAAGACCTTGCGGAAGTATACTGTGGATCTTTTCAAGAGCTCTTATTCTGAATTCTGTAGGTACTTCAGATATCCAATGCCAATAGCGATCTAATTGCTCTCTCACATACTTAGCTACGTATGGATTATTATGACCAACGTTAAGAACTGCAATGCCGGCAACCCAGTCGATATAGTAATTTCCATCAACATCTCTAATAGTAGCTCCTCTAGCAGATTCTATTGCTAATTTAAATACCTTAGGATACAATAAAGCTCTTGTTTCAAGCTCAGCTTGCTTCTCAAGGATCTTAAGAGATCTGGGTCCTGGAGGTTTTACAACTATTTTAGGTGCCTCTGGATAGCTAAGTTCTCTAAATTCCTCTTCAAAAGACATGAGTCAACACCTAATTATATAAGCGTTTTTTTAAAGTTTTAAGGTTTAAAAATATCTCGGAGTCGAGGTAGGGTGAAGAGAGTGATTAAGAGAATTGTTAGTGGAAAGTATGCTATCATTGGTTTTCCTTGGGATATGGGGGCCTCACTAGGTAGGCCTGGTGCGAGATATGCTCCAAAAGCGATAAGAGATTCATTAAAATGGATTTTAAATCGTGTAAAGGATAACAAGGTCTTTGATATAGAGTCAAATAGAGTCGTAGATCTTTCGCAAGTGATCATTAAAGACGTGGGAGATATAGAGATTTTTGCACACGACACTTTTAAAACATTTAATACTGCTTATATGTCAATTAAAAACTTGATTATTGAAGGATTTAACCCGGTAATAATTGGCGGAGACCACTCAATCTCTTATCCCTGTATAAAGGCTTTACATGATAGTGTAGAAGGAACAATAGGTATAGTACAATTTGATGCACATCTCGATCTAGTTGATGAAACCCCTTTTCAAGGAAAATTTTCACATAGCAGTGAAATTAGACGTGCCTTAGAATTAGAGAGAGTAAAGAGAGTAATACAAATAGGCGTGAGAGGTTATAATTATCCATTCCACTATGATGACGTTAGAAAATTTAATATAATGCAATTCAGCTCATACGATGTTCGAAAATTAGGTGCTTCAATAATATCTGAAAAAGTCCTAAAAGAACTCAACAATATTGATTATATGTATATTACTTTAGATATAGATGTGCTAGATCCAAGTTTCGCGCCCGGTTGTGGTGCTAATGAGCCAGGTGGTCTCACAATATGGGATTTAATAGAAATACTTAAAAAACTAGCTCCTTACTCTCACGCCTTTGACATTGTCGAAGTCAACCCCCTATTCGACACGGGAGGTATAACCAGCTCAATTGCAGCAAAACTACTATTTGACTATATAATATACCATTTTAACCCCATATAACTCGTTCAAAAACACTTCTAGTAAAAATTGCCAAATAACTTGGCATTATATTTTAAATCATAATAGCCGTAGTAATATTCATAACACTTAACAACGTACTTAACAATTATACTCTGGTCTTGAATAGAGAGTTAAGCGGGTTAAAGACTTTAAAGATATTATGGGGAAGCGGTTAACCTTTACTTGGCGCATTTTACATATGAAAACTAGTTAAGTTTTTCACAGCTATTATCGTGGTTTAACCCGTTAATGAGGCTTTTTAGCATTGTAACAAGAGTTATTATAGTTATAGCCATTACAAATATTAAGCCTGATATTATATCGTTCTAGCCATAAAGTACTCCATTAAGAATATTATAGATTAATGAGATCAGTCCTACGACAAAGTTTGCGAATAAGGGCCCAAGAAGCCCTAAATGATGCTTTTCATGTCATTCTCTTATTAATTTAATTTCAATACATGCTATCTATACTCAGTAAAATTAGCATTCGTAGATTTATACTATTGCAATAGTTACTATGTAATGGTGTGCATATTAGCATTAGTATGTTAAGATATATATGAACACGATGCTAGGCTAAGGTACAAGATGTTTATTTAGCTTCATGAAGATACTAGGTAATGCTTCCTTCAAAAGCCATTTGATACATAGTTCTAGAAGGTTACTATAAAACAAGCATTAATAGCTCCTAGAACTCCTGCAAAAAGCGCTATAAATAATAGTAAATAGCCCATATGTCTTAAAACCCTCTTACCGGCTTCAAATAAGAGATCTTGTAGTTCACATAACTTATCACCTAATACACCGATCGCAAAAACATTTACTAGTAATATATACTGTAGCAGTTAAACATGCTATAAAGGCGGCTTTAGGAGTATTTTGTAGGGATCAACAACTTCTGGCGTTATAGATGCAAATGCTTCAGTAGCATAAGTACTCCATGAAGCTATAATATTACTCGCGAAAAATGCTAGTACAATACCTTAATGTATTAAGATTTATTATCTTTATTTCCATGTTGATTTCCAAAAAGGTGTGAAATTGCTTAAATTTACATAGAATAATCCTATGATACTAACAATGATTAGAGGTACTACTTTAAGTATGGATAATATTGTTTATTAAGCCAGTAATTTTTATATTAAGTAAAATTTAAAAATAAGAATATTGTTAAAATAACACATACGAATATTTATCTCAGTATTACTGATTTGAAAAAGGTAATATGCAAATATCTGTGCTGTTATAACAGGACCTGTTGCCCATGAAATTATAAATGCCTAGCCAGCAATACTATCCCAAGGTTCTTTGAGAGCCATGTAAATAGAATAGTATTATATTGCATTAGCTTTATCAGGCCATATTGTAGAAATATAGGCTAATGTAAGTGCTGATATGAAACCACATATTAGAGTAAAAATCCACGCTATAATTGTTCCGGGCCCTATAATCCTATGTATGATATGGGTTCAAAAAGCCCTGTGGGACCCAGAGTTCCTATAACTAGAGTTGCCGATGTAGTCCAGTTAATACTTCTTTCAATAGAAGTACCTATTACCTATGTTTATACCCTGTCAACATATACTTCTCAATGCTTTTCTAATAGAAAGGGAGTTATGAGAGGGGATATTAAAAAACTAAAATTACTCGCGGTAAAATGATTCTAAGACTTGTTTAGGAGGTGGTGGAGTTATAAGTGAGACTATGACTGTAACAAGTACGGCTATGATTGTTGCTAGGGAGCCTTCCCATAGATACCATGGATTATTAGGCCAATCAGGCCATATAACAAATTGAAATAGAAATTGTGATATTGCTCCAGCTAATACTCCTAAAGTAAATGCATATTTATTAACTCTCTTCCAGAATAACATGAGGATAACCGGTATTCCTGCTATTGAGTAGAGAGGCCAAATCATGACGATAGCTATTCGCACTATTGGTAGAGCGGGTGCATATGCAGCAATAGCGGCAAGTAATATTATAACAATCGTCATACATCTCGCCAAGAACTCTCTCTTATTCTCAGGCCATTTTGCAACAGGCTTAACTATTGTTTCTAAAATATCTCTATGAAACATAGCAGTACATGTTTGAAGAATAGAATCAGCTGTAGAGATACCAGCTCCAAGTAGACCTAAGAAAAATAGTGTTGCTAGTGCAGGTCCAATAAGCTCTGAGAAGAATTTTGCAACATACTCCTCGGCAACTGTCACTTTAGGTGGAATAGGCCAATATGCTGCTAACGCCATTGTTAAAATAAATGGTATAATTCCATAGAACGTACTCCATATTATTCCATAAGCTAAAATACTAGAGGTAATGGTATCTCGGCGCTCTACGGCATATATTCGAATCCATATGTGAGGTATTAGAGCAGGCCATGGCATTGCTAAGAGAAAGAGGACTGTTAAATAATATTGAAGAGGCATTGTTCTCTGAAATATGGGGAGCTGAAAGGCATTACTAATAGAAGGTGCAAGAGCTCCCCAGCGAGCTACAAGAAAACCTATTAATATCCCCATCAATGATATGAAAAACACGCCATTGAAAACATCACAGTAAGCTACACCTCGTAGACCCCCAATAAATACAGCTATTGTTGCAATAACAATATATACTACTAGGAACGCGTGATATGGAATGCCAGTTAACGCACTAGCTGTTGCAGAGAGAGCTACAAATTGTATGCCTAAGTGGAATATAAGAGGCCAGAGTACTGCTATGGCGTATACTACTCGTGGTATATTTGAACCTGTTCTGTGTGCTATGAGATCTCCAGGTGTAATATATTTATGTATCTTAGCGAGCTTCCACAATTTAAAAGCGAGAAGACAATATATAGGTATAATGACAGTCCAATACTCTATTGTATCATAAACTAGCCAATCATATCCCCAAGTATAAAAGACCGTTGTAAGTCCTACAAAACCATATACACTAGTATATGTTGCAATAAGTGTAAAGACAGCGGGGATTTTTCCAAGAGCCCCTTTAGCTACTAAGTACTCTGCTAAACCACGCCCACTCTCTTAAACGCTATAAATGACAGTGAAACATATATTGAGAAATAAATTCCTAATATTATTATTGGTAGAATACCAACCTCCTGCACTATGAAACCACCTTAAATTTTTTCTTAAATGCTAGATAATATGCTAAAGCTACAATAATGTTTAAGAGACAGAAGACTACTTGGTTAATAAGACTCTTCGGTATATTGTCTATGTAACCCGTGGTTAAGTATTCTAAGAAGAGTAGAGAAATAAAACTAGCAATAATTATATGAGCTATGAGTATTTTATCTAAAGTTGTTAAATGTAATGAAACAGATCTTAACTCATCTTCTATCTCCTTAGAAGTCAATAATTCTCACCTTCCTATATTGTGAGTATTATAGGAGGGATTTAAAAATTTTTAAAAAGAAAAACTTATACTTTAAGTACCACTCCATATCTTCCACAGATCTCTTGTACCCATTTATCTAGATCTCTCTCGATATCTTTAGGTAGCTCATATATCACAGGCTTCTTTAATATTTCTTCAACTCTCTCCCTTGCAAGTTTAATTATAGTAGGCTTATCTCTCGAAATAAATCTTGATTCATCCATTCTATCAAATATTTTTGTTAAGAAATATTCTCTCCTCACCCATTTCGCTGTGTGTCTCTGACCCAGAAAAGTTCCACCAGGTTTTACACTAGCTATAACATCTACTGCTAATGTTTCATCATTTATATCAAATCCTCTTGCAAGCCTATAAGCTAAGCCTACTATTTCATCATCAATAACTAGTTTCTCTAAACTCACTACACTCTCAAATTCAAGCATTCCAGGCCCCGCACATATATTTATGCCTTTAAGTGCTGCAATTATAGCACCCATTAAGGTCTCAGCACCAGCTTGTACATCAACTCTTCTAGAATCAGAAAGACCTATATAACCCTCTGTTGGTAAGCCAAGATATTTTGCTATTTCCACATAGGCGATGTAGAGGAGCATTGTTTCAGGTGTTGCTACATTTGCTGTACCATATAGAGGCTCTATGAGACATTGAGATCCACCATATACTACCGGTGCACCTCTATTGACGAGTTGCGCTATAACAATACCAGATAACGCCTCTGCGTGGTGTTGAACTAGGGATCCAGCTATAGTAGCAGGACCTGTACCCCCCATCTGTGGCATTGGAAGCACTGTTACTGGCAATTTCTCTTTTGCTAAGTCAATAATATTTTGGGCTATTAAATGACTCCACTTAAGAGGTGGTGAAGGACATGCTGGAAATACTTGCATAGGTTTTTTAGATACATCTCCCACAACTATTTTAAGCATACGAATAATATTTCTAACGCCCTCCTCTGAAAAACCACTCGTTTCTAACGGCTTATTGGTGTATTTTAATGTGACATATTCTCTTGCAACTTCTATTAACTCGTTAGGTACATCTCTTGGTACAAATGAGGGACAAGTTAATTTGATGTTATTTAGGGAGTTGACTAGTAAGATAACATTAACATTATCTCTCGTCGTAGGTAATCTCTTCTCGTCTTTAATTGGGTCATAGAGATATAGAGCTGCAGATCCTGGTCTGAAGTAGCTCTCATCAACTCCTCCCCCTATAGTTACATAGGGTTTACCATCTCGATCATATATTGTGATTTCTTTAGGTACAACCTTCAAACTCCACTCTACAAGATCTCTTGGAATTTTTACAATTTTCCCATTTACAGTACATCCAGCATTCTTTAACATTTCAATTACTTCTTCGTGATCTACTAGAACTCCAACATTTTCTAAAACATATAGTGCTTTTTCATGTATGAGTTTTATATCATCAACACTTAGTAAAGAGAACTTTGGTTTAGGCATAGATCTCACCTACCTAATAACTCTCTAACTTTTTTAACAGCATCAAAACAATCACTTCCCCAAGCATCAGCACCTATTTCACGAGCCCACGCCTCGGTTGTCGGTGCTCCTCCAACAATAATTTTAACGCGATTTCTCAAACCCCTCTTCTTCAACTCCTCAATAATCTTCTTCTGATTTAACATAGTTGTTGTCATAAGAGCACTCATGCCGATAACATCGGGATTATATTTCTCAATTGCCTCAGCAAATTTATCAGCACTAACATCAACACCTAAATCTATTATTTCATAACCAGAGATTTCAAGCATTAAAGCTACGAGGTTTTTGCCGATATCATGAATATCCCCCTCAACAGTACCAATAACTACTCTCCCTTTACCTCTCTCTACGACTTTTAAGTGAGGCTTAATTATCTCTACAGCTTTTTTAAAGATATCGGCAGCTATAACAAGATCTGCTATAAAAGCCTCACCCTTCTCAAACATTTTACCAATTTTATCCATACCCTCTCTAAGCGCGTTTATAATGTCTTTAGGATCTATTCCTTTATTCAACATACTCCTCACAGTCTCTAATACTTTTTCTTCTTCAAGATTAGAAAGAGCTGTCGCTAAGGCCTCGAATTGAGAGCTCATAGAATTACCCTTCCGTCTTTAAGGAATCCTCCCGGGAGTATTTAAGCTTTTTTCTTAACTATTTTAACTAGGCTTATTAACTAATCCTGGTGTTTAATACTACTTGGTGTAGTTAGCATGTTTAGGTTTACTGTACCCCAAATAACTTATGAGATTAGTGGTGTAAGGATTGGTGGTCAACCTGGAGAAAACCCACCTGTTCTAATAGGTACTATTTTTTACCATAAACATAAAATTGTTGAAGATGCATCTAAGGGTGTTTTTAATAGAGTTGAAGCAGAAGCACTTATAAAAACTGTGGAGGAGTTGTCAGATAAAACTAAGCTTCCATTTATGTTAGATGTTGTTGGCTCTACACCGGAATCTATTGTTAAATTTATTGAGTTTGTTGCAGGTACTACTAAAGCACCTATATTAGTTGATACTTTAGGTGCTCTAGATGTCTCTAAAGCTGCTTTAAAATATGTTAGAGAAGTTGGATTAGTTGATAGAGTTATATATAACTCGCTGACAGCTAAATCTAAAGATGAAGAATTTAAAATTCTACAGGAGAATAATGTAAAATCAGCTGTATATTTACTATTCACTGATAAAATTATGGATATGAATTCACGTATAGAGAGCTTAGAGATCCTACTTAAAAAAGGTAAGGAATTTGGAGTAGAAAAAGTACTTGTAGATGTCTTTGTAATAGATCTACCATCACTCTCAGTAGCAACTAGAACAGCTATAGAGATTAAGAAAAAATATGGTCTACCAGTAGGTTCTGGAGCACACAACGCAATATCAACACAGAGAAAAGCGTTTAAAGAGAGATTTGGCGTAGAAGGATTAGAGATGTGTGAATTAGCATCAAACCTAATGACAATTGTAATGGGATGTGACTTCGTACTATATGGCCCTATAGAAACATCTAAAGAAATATTTCCAGCTGTATATACACTATACACAGCTTACAAATATCTATTAAGAAGAAAAGAACTAGCTCTACAATTGTAGTTTTTCAAATTAAACATCAACTTCACCTACGTAGATTTTGAATTAAAAATAGAGTTTTCACCATCCTCTCATATATTCAACTACTTTATCTGGAACTAACCCACGTAATGTATCTTTTATTGAAGCTTCAATAATATCTAGTCCTTTTTCAAGATCTATTTTTGGTATATTTAGTGGTGGAGCTATTCTGATCACATTACCGTGTTTTCCAAAAGTCATGATAATTAAACCTTTCTCCCACGCCCTCCAGCAGATTTTAAGAGCTGTTGCTCTATCAGGTTCTTTTGTCTCTCTATTTTTAACTATATCTATACCGATCATTAATCCGCATCCACGTACATCACCTATTATATCGTATTTTTCTTGAAGTTCTCTAAGTCTCTTAAGAACATAATCTCCTAACACTCTAGCTCTCTCTACGAGTTTTTCTTCTTCAATAACACTTATTGTTGCTAAGGCTGCTGAGGCGCATATCGCGTGACCTGAGTGGAGAAATCCTATGATTGGTGGACTATCTATAATATCACTTTTACCAATAACCGCTGATATAGGCATACCTCCTCCAAGAGCTTTACCACTAACAATGATGTCTGGTATCGTATTATAGTGTTCTACCCCCCACCACTTACCAGTTCTACCCATACCTGTTTGTACCTCATCAGCTACTAGTACTATATTATATTTATCAGCTAGCTCTCTTAAACCCCTGAGAAAATCACTTGGAGGTACTATTACGCCGCCATCACCTTGTATTGGTTCAAAAACTATTGTTGCAACATCATTATTTAGATCTTTAATTTTCTTCTCAATTAAGCTTAAGACAGTGTTTGCTAGTTCACCTGGGTTTGAGTATCCATCTATATTCCACGGATTTCTATATGGATCTGGGTAATCGATGAAGTATACTTCTCTCATTGGATATATAGATTCTAAGAGTTCTCGATTTAAAATACCAGTAATTGACATGGCTGCATACGTTGTTCCATGATATGAGCTCTTAAACGTTATTATATGTTTACGCCTAGTATAAGCTCTAGCCATAACTAATGACATGTCTATAGCATCTGAACCTGTGAAGCCAAATGCAACTTTCTTTTTAAAAGCTCCAGGTGTGATTTCAGTAAGCTTCTTAGCTAATAATACAGGCTCAACTTCATAGAAATATCCAATAGTATAGTTTAAATTTCTCTCTAATAGCTCCTTAACTGCATTAATTACTTTTGGATGTCTATGACCTATGTTATATGCAGCTCCACTTGAAATGAAATCTATATATTCATTTCCATCAATATCCCAGACTCTGTCACCTTCAGCCCTAAATACTACGAGTGGGTAGTATTTTAATGATAAAGGTTTACATATGTATTTCTCATCTAATTCCACTATTTCAAGGCTTTTCTCTAATCTCTTACTTGTAAATTTCAAAAACTCACACCACATAGGATAAAAACACCTAGGTAAAGGAGATAAAAAGATCAAAATTACTTCTTTCGATTAGTTACATAAGCCCAAGCAAACACTATTGTAGCGAATATTGCTATGACTACGACATCGTATGGCATTAGAAATATACCTAGTGGTGATATTGGTAAGAAGTTCTCATATACAAATGTTGGATCACCTAGTAGTGATATCAATGTTAATCCTACTAAGTAAATTATATACCACGTATTCTTCTTTAACTCTGATAAATATAGTGAACCTCTCACAAATATTGGGTATAATATAATGCTTATTACTGCTACAAGTGTTCCTGTCAACGTCCACGGCCAACAAGCCCAGTATATGTAAAGAGATGATATAATAAATGCCACATATCCTAGTAATATCCATTTAAAATCCCGCTTTAATACTGCAAGACTTATAGTTGAAATAGCGTAAGGTATGAACTCTGCTATCAATGTTATTAATATTACACTTGGAAAACTTGGAATCAGCACTATTACTAGAGCTGAGAGAATTGATGAGAATATTAATGCACGCGATGGTGTAGCATAGCGTGGATGAACATAAGATAATGTCCTCCAAAATCTATCCTCACGTGCAAGTGCAAATGCTACACGCCGTCGTGAAACTGCTTTGTTTTTCATAAAGGTTTATAAGGGTTGTTGATGTTTCCTCTACTTGGGACGCCTCGAGATGCGGGTTTAATGTGGAGACCTAAGAGAGGCGTGTTTTGAGGGAGGAATCTAGGATGTGGGGGTTTCCTCACAGCGATGACCCAGAGGAAACAATGAAGGAGGAGCTGTGAGCTGGGGTTACCCCGAGTGGGTGGAGCCCTGTGACATGGATCCCGGTGAAAAGGGATCCCGAGAGCTGTGAAGCCAAGGGTGGAGGGCTTGACATCAAAGAACACCAAGCCCTATGAAACCTGAACCCCCTGTCAATAACACCCATGCACTAAAACACCCGGCTGTAGATATTATCGCACCAATAGTCATTAACTCCGCTAACCCTGGCGTTCCAAATGTTCTACTTACATCAGCTAGTGGCGCAGATAACCCACTTAATGATGCCCAATCTTTCTCGGCAAATCCAAGAGCACTCCAATTTATTGAGCCCATGAACGTTGCCATGATCAATAAGTAAATTGCTAAGACAATAATTATTGTTAATATAGCCGCCTTCATTATAGTCTTTTTAGGTTCTTTAACCTCTTCACCAACTAATACAACGCCCTCAAATTCAAGAAACATCCAAAAACCAAACGCTATAGCAAGTCCCATGCTTCCTATGCCAAATGGTGTGAATGGTGCAAAGTTGCTTATATTAAACCTTGTAAATGCTATGTACTGTTAATATGAAATTTAATCCTGCACCATGTTTAACACCAATAATATTAATCCACGTAACTATAGCTAAGATTACTAAAGCAATCAATATACCTAGAGGTGTAAGAGTTAATCCAACAGCTACTCCCGGTACATAATATGATAGGTAGAAGAGAAACGAGTAGA
>JAJHQS010000056.1 GCA_020833225.1 Desulfurococcaceae archaeon | reverse complement strand
TCCTTAATACTTGTTTAAAATAAGGACAAAACATACAAATAGATTTGCAGAATGGTATGTGAACATAGATGCCAATAGACTTACCACTAAAAGTCTCTTTTAATATCTCTAAGTGCTCTCTCTCACTAGTAATCCTAGACAACTCCACCATAGGCCTTCTTCTCAGTAGCCAGTGAACTCTTAGCACACTACTATCTAGTACTTTCATAAGTGCACCTCATTATATACCAAGTGCACTATGTAAAATACAGCTTTCAAGGGGTTTATAAATACGCTTAATTATCTTTCACTTTGAAGACTACAATCCCTAGTTGTATTAAGACATCATATTCTTAGCTCCTAGATTTCAAGACTATCCTTCAACACTATAGCTGTGAAGGTTGGTTAAAGATTTAAGTGTAGTATAGTTGTCTGTGTAAGTGTTTATGTGATAGTTGTAGCGTACTTTGAGACAATATCTGAGGTTCTTTTATATTCTGTAATTTAACTATGCTTAATACAGATAAAAGAGGGTAACAAATTTAGGTGTTGTTAAGATTTTAGTGGTTTAATGAGCTGGTTAGTGTTTAGCTACTAATTTTATTGCTCTGCTTGGACACATAGATATACAGGCTGGTTGTAGTCCAATTCTCCTGAGAGGTAAGCAGAGATCACAGTTTACGATATCTCCTCTGCTTATTCTAATAGCTTTTACTGGGCATGTGTAGAGGCAATCCATACACTTATTACACTTCTTCATGTCTATGAGTATTTCACCTAATTCACCTCTAATTATTGCATCTCTTTTACATGAAGATTGGCATTTTGCATTTGCACAGTGTAGACATGATGTTGGAAATATGAAGTTTTCATCTGTCTTTTTAATTTTTATATAGGATCTCCCGTCGTGTATAAAATTACATATTGCATTACAAGTTTCACAGCCAATACACTTAGCATAGTCAAATATTCTTAGAAATGGTGTTGAATTTAGACACGTGTTTAGATCTACTTCTGCATATTTATTTAGAAATTCACATGTCAATTTAGCTATATTATCACTCCACGGTTCAAATTTTAATAATGGCTTCTCAATAGGCTTTAACAGCTTTAACATATCTTCAACTCTTATTTTCTCACCTGAAAGTAATGTATCTATGGTCTTAGCTGCTTTAAGTGCGTGGTCTATAGCTATTCCTATTTTTGAAGGTCCTGTTACAACATCACCAATAGCAAAAATACTTGTACCCGGTATTTTGAAGTCGTTTTCAACGCGGAGTTTTCCAGAGGGCTCAATATACTTTAATAATTCTCCAGTATATATTGGAGGTGTAGGTATCTCGCCTATGGCTGTTATCACTAGATCAGCCTCTATAGTGAACTCTGAACTTGGGATAGGTATGGGTTTAGGTCTACCAGTTTCATCGGGTTGTCCAAGTTGAACTTTAACAAATTCAACGCCTTTTGCACAGTTATCTTCAACAATTATTCTTGTGGGTTGTGCAAGTTCAATCCACTTAACCCCCCTGGAGATAAGCTCTCTAATTCTATGTACTCCTGCGGGGGCCTCTCTAATTGTCCTTCTGTAAACTAAGTAAACTTCACTTACACCCATAGTTAGGCATTCTTCAACTGCATCAATAGCTGAGAGACCTGCACCAATAACAACTACTTTTTTAACACTATAGAGGTCACTAGGTTTTTCTAAGCCCATTTCAACTAATCTCCTACTATATAGAAATCTCAATGCAGTAGTAACGTTTTTTACATTTTCACCCTCAACACCTAGAGTCCTAGATCTCCAGGTCCCTGTTGCAATTACAACGGCATCATATAGTCTTGTTAATTCAAGTAAATTTATTCTCCTCTCTACGAATTCATCACCCTCATCATAACCCTCTCCTACAGCGACTTTTGTCTTTAAGTAGAATTTTACGTTGAAATTCTCTTCAAGATCTCTCCAACCCTCTATGATCTCGTCGATTAGTATCCTAGATCTTGGTATAGCAAAAGTCATCATTCCCCCGGGATATGGAAGTTTATCATATACGTCGACTTCGTAGCCTCTACAGGCAAAATACCCTGTAGCTGTTAAGCCTGCAGGCCCAGCTCCAATAATAGCAATTCTCTTCTTAATACTCCCTATTGGTTCTCTACATAGAAATGCAAATTTCACTATATTCACCTAAATTAATCACAGTGATAAGTAATTTAAACTCTTTAACATAGTTTAAGCTCAGGGTGCTTTTTTGCGCGTAAGTATAAACGTCTACATGGATTTAGCGGGAAAATTGGGTTGGAGTAAGAGAGATCTCAACATAGATAAGGATAAAGTAACTTTTAAAGAGGTATTATCTGAGCTCAGAGATCTATGGAACACTATTATCAGTAATCTCGACGAGTATTTAATATTAGTAAATGGTGTAAATATTAAGCTACTTAGAGGACTTGAAACTGAGATATATAGTGATGTAACCATAGACATATTTCCACCTGCAGGAGGGGGTTAACTACTAGCTTACAATAGATCTCTCTCTATAAGACATTTATATGTGTCTAAGTAGGTGTAATTTGTACTCCTATTGTGGGATATTAGTTAAGACTTATATAGTTGCTTCTCCAATTATGTATTTGGTATGGTGTAGATAATGCCTATTGGAGGCTATATGGGTAGAGTCCTTAGAGCTAATTTAACTGAGGGTAAATTGGTAATTGAGGATTTGCCGCCTGAGAATATTCTTAGGAAGTGGATTGGTGGTAGGGGTCTTGGAGTATATTATATGTTGAAAGAGGTTGATCCTAGGGTAGATCCACTTAGCCCTGCGAATAAGGCTATTGTTGCTACGGGTCCTTTAACCGGTGTTACAGGTATACCGTCTCCTGGTAGATGGTGTTCTGTTACAAAGGCTCCATTAAATAATGCTATTCATGATGCTCAGAGTGGTGGTAAATTTGGTCCTAGATTAAAGTTTGCTGGTTTTGATATTGTAATTATTGAGGGTAAAGCTGAGAAACCTGTTTACCTATGGCTTCATGATGGTAAAGCAGAGATTAGGGATGCTAAGCACTTATGGGGTAGAGATACACATGATACTACGGACACTATTATTGAGGAATTAAAACCTGAAGTTGGTAGAGATGAAGCTAAGAATATTAGTGTAGCCTGTATTGGTCCAGCTGGAGAGAGGCTTTCTAGAATAGCATGTATTATTAATGATAAGAATAGAGCTGCTGGTAGAGGTGGACATGGAGCAGTTTGGGGTAGTAAGAACTTAAAGGCAATAGCGGTTTATGGTAATATGAAGCCGCCTGTGGCTAGTGAAGAGAAACTGGAAGAAATTGCTGTGAAGTCACTAGAGATCATAAAGAAGTCCCCAGTAACCTCGCGATCTCTACCTAAATATGGAACAGCTGTCTTAGTTAATGTAATAAATGCTCACGGCATTTTCCCAACTAGGAATTTTAGAACTGGTGTATTTCCAGGAGCAGGGGATATTAGTGGTGAGAAGATTGCCGAAGAGATCATGGATTGGAAAATGGCTGAAGAAGAGGTTTGTTGGGGTTGTGAAATGAAGTGTGCTAGATATACAAGGGTGACTAAGCCGCCATTTACAGGGGAGGGTGGTGGGCCAGAATATGAGACTGTATGGGCTCTTGGTGCAGATACTGGTACAAGTGATTTAGCTGCTGTATCTAAAGCTAACTACTTGTGTAATGAACTCGGCTTAGATACTATATCAATGGGGGCTACAATTGCGACATTAATGGAGCTTGTAGAACTCGGTAAAGTCCCTAAGGAGAAGCTTAGAGGTTTAAGAGTTGAGTGGGGTAGTGGTGAAGCACTCGTTGAATTAGTGTGGAGGACGGCTTATAGGTCTGGTATAGGAGACGAGCTTGCCGAGGGGTCTGCTAGGCTTGCTAAGAAGTATGGGGCTCCGGAATTAGCTATGGTTGTTAGAGATCAGGAGTTGCCGGCCTATGATCCTAGGGGTGCTCAAGGACATGGATTAGCTTATGCAACTAGTAATAGGGGTGGGTGTCATTTAAGAGCATATATAATAGCTCCAGAAATAGTTGGAATACCTCAATTACTCAATAGATTTGAAACTAAGGGTAAAGCTGAGTGGGTTAAAGAGTTTCAAGATGTATTTGCAACTATAGATAGTTTAATTGTATGTAAATTTGTAGTATTCGCATACTGGGCGGATATGTTAACTGAGCAATTATCAGCTGTGACAGGGTGGGATATAACAGTAAGTGAATTTAAGAAAATAGGTGAGAGAATATATAATGCTGAGAGAGTATTTAATATACTCTCATTTGGAGATGGAGAAGAATATGACACACTACCTAAGAGACTACTAGAAGAACCAATGCCTGAGGGTCCGGCTAAAGGCTATGTTGTTAAACTAGGTGAAATGTTACCAGAATATTATAAGATTAGAGGATGGGTTAAAGGGAGACCAACAAGAACTAAACTTGAAGAATTAGATTTAAAATGGCTAGCTGACTGGCTAGATAGAGAAGGATTACTACCTGCTTAGCAAATATAATTTTTAATCCCCTTACTCATACTCCTAC
>JAJHQS010000003.1 GCA_020833225.1 Desulfurococcaceae archaeon | reverse complement strand
AAGTGCCAAAACCCGTAGCTTTTAACGCTGCAATATAAGCCCACCTCCTCGTAGAAGCCGTTATTAATAGCCGTGTAGCATACATAGGAAAAGCTTCTGCAAAAGTATCTTCAATAACAACTTCTCCAAGCTTAAACGTCATAAACTCACCCTATAATACTTAGAATATAGGTAGAATTAATAAAGCTCAAATTTCACTAAAAAGACCTCTCCCTACTATGTGAAAACAATCTAAAGATTTCTCCTCAGGATGATATAGAGGAGTTTAAATTCTAAAGAGAGCGGTGTTTAATGACTTAATTACCGGAAACCCAAGTGTTTCCTAGATAGAGGTTGTGTTGTTGATAATGCTGATAGGTAGACAGATTTTTTCACGGCCTCTTCAATATTAACACCTTTTAATAAATGGTATATTAGTGATGCTGAAAAAGCGTCACCCGCGCCTATGGTATTAACAGTGTTTACTAATGGTGGAGTAAAAATTTTGGGTTCTTTACCTCTTATATATAATATTGCACCCCTTGAGCCTCTTGTTACAATTAATTCTTCAACACCTGCTTTAAATAATTCCCCAGGTACTTCAAGCCCTTTACTCTTCAATATGTGTTCTTTTTCCTCATTTAAAATTAGAATTGATGAGTATTGTATTATAGACATGAACTCGTCAAAGTATTGTTCTAGGGTTATTTTATGTGGACGGAACACTATTATCTTATTATCTCTATTAACTCTACTTAGTAGTTCTAAGTGTGTTTTACAAATACCTTCTCCTAGATATATTGATCGTGAAATATTACTGGCTTGAATTATCTCATCTGTAATTCTATGTATTACTGGTAGAGATCTCACATCTACTTGTATTTTACACTTTATCTGTGTTGGTTCAAGTGGGTCTAGTATGACGCATACTGGTAATTCGACATCTCGACTTAACTCAACTAAACTAACATCGACGTTTTCACTGATCAACTCAGCTAATAGATATGATCCAATAGTATTAGCGGGAACTCTACTTATAAAAAGCGTTTTTAACCCCAAACTAGATGCTGCCACAGCTACATTAGCGCCTGAACCACCAGAACTCATTTTCACCTCAGGTTTTAAGTAGACGTCTAAAGCTAGAGAGCCGAATACTACTAATTCATATTCACGGTGTCTCTTTGTCTTAGCTGCACTTTTAATAGCACTACTCACTACTTGATTAATGAAATCTATAAAACCTATTTTTAAATACTCTGAAAAAGGTAGTATTTTAGCCATAAACATTACTGATAAACTTGTCACAGCATCTCTGATTACCCTACTATTTAGTTCATCAACGTCCTTGAATAATATATTATACCATTTACCAGTATCTGTTAACTTATAACACTTTACTTTAACTCTACGATTACCTCTAATCTCAATCCTCTCTACTTCTTCTAGTAAATTAATTGAGACAAGTTTTCTAATTGAGCTTAGAACAGTCTTATTAGAGTGATGACTAAGCGACATAATAATATCTTTTTGACAAATCTCCCTATCCCATTCAAAAAGCCTTAACACCTCAATAGTAACTGGCGAAGAGAACAACGTCATAATATACTGTACTTTCTCACCAATACCAGTAGGTAGTAATATTACATATGGATGTAACTCTTTAAATGCCGAGTTCTGTGTAATCATCGAGTAAAACCCCTAGCAATTGAAAAATATTTATAAATACTCTGAAAAATATACTTTTTCTTGTGTAACATGTTACAGGGGAAACTAGATGTCTAAGTATAGACCTAGAATGGTCTATGTAGTGGCATATACAGCTATAGGTGCAGCAATCTACTATATGCTATTATTCTTACCCGGAGTCCCCATTATTGGAACAGGTGGGAAAATGGAGATTGGAGCATCACTTTCACCAGTCTTAGGGATTTTACTAGGACCTCTACCTGGTTTTAGTGCTGTACTTATAGGAAATGTCTTAAAATTCCTAACTACACCTAGTATTTACTCGCTTCCATTTATACCAGCAGCACCTCTCTCAGCACTCACAGCAGGGTTTTTAACTGAGAAGAAGTGGAGAATTCCCGTAGTTATAATGATAATTATGTTAATTATAGCTATGTTTACACCACCATTTAACCCAGTAGTAGATTATTGGTACGTTTACCTCGTAGCATTTTATGATAAAATAGCTGCCTTAATACTCATACCAGTAACTATATGGTTGCTACGTAGAAAAATTAAAAGTCCATATTATTTCACAGCATTATATATATTAATGTTTACTAGTAGAGAGTTTGATAAGGCATTTGGCTGTGTAATATTCGCATTTCCACAGGTTTATCAAGGAATATTTGGTATTACTAAAATTAGTGTTGTTAGAAACCTATATCTTATATCACCACTCTACTATCTCATTACATATATCGTAGAGAGCCTAGTAGCATTTATAATCGCTTTTACACTCATAGAGGCTATTTCAAGAGTTCCTGGACTAGCTGAAAATCTACATATAAGACACCTATATAGGAGGGAGTAATATCTTCGTGAAAAAAACTATAGTTTTAAAAAATGTAACATATTTTTATCCATCATCAAATACACCTGCACTTGAAAATATATCACTTGAAGTTAATAGAGGAGAATTCTTAGTTATTGCAGGGCCTTCTGGAGGTGGAAAATCAACCCTAGTGAGAATAATTCTAGGACTTATACCACACATATATGGAGGTGTACTTCACGGGGAAGTCTTAGTAAATGGTGTAAATGTAGTTGAAAAAGGATTTAGAGCTATTGTAAATAATGTAGGAGTTGTAATACAAAATCCTGAAAACCAAGTAGTCAATATTGTTGTCGAAGAGGAAATAGCTTTTACTCTTGAAAACCTCTTATACAGCCCTGAAGATATTCGCGGGAGAGTTAATGAAGCTATTAAAGCCCTAGGAATAGAACACCTCAGAAGAAGACTTACACATACACTATCTAGTGGTGAAATACAAAAAGTTGTTATAGCTAGCGCATTAGCATTAAACTCAAAAATACTTATACTAGATGAGCCTTTAGCACACCTCGATCCTCAAGGAGCTCGAGAACTCGTTTCAACCCTCTATAAGCTCTGTAAAGATAGAGGAATTACTGTAATAATTGTTGAGCATAGATTATCTGAGCTCGCTAAGTATGCAGATAGAATTGTAGTATTAAACAAGAGAATTCTATTCGATGGAAAACCAACATTAGCTATTAATAAATTATTAGAAATAGGTGTTGAAGTACCACCTATATCTAGATTGTTTAAAGAACTCAATAAGAGCCCTATACCTCTACATGTAGATTCTAGTGTCATTGAAATATTAACAAGAGATATAGTAAATAGTGATGGCATTTGTACTAGTAATTCTCTTAGTAGTAGTTATGATGATTATACTGCACACAAGTCTGATCGTGCTATTTTCATTGAAGACTTATGGTATAAATATCCAGATGGTAGAATAGCTTTGAGAGGTGTTAATTTAGAGATCTTTCGAGGGGAATTCATAGCTATAATTGGTGCAAATGGTGCAGGTAAAACTACTTTAATAAAACATTTCAATGGGCTTTTAAAGCCATGGAGAGGTAGGGTATTAGTATTCGGAAAAGACACTAAATTCAGCACTGTAGCTGAATTAGCGAGAAATGTAGGAATAGTATTTCAAAATCCTCTTCACCAGTTCTTTGAAAAAACTGTTTTACGTGAAGTTCTTTTTACACTAAACAATTTCGGCTACAAGAACTGTATTGATCGAGCTTTAGAAGTGTTAAAAATATTTGGCCTTGAAGACTACGCCGAGAGATCTCCATATGAACTCTCCATTGGCGAGCAGAGGAGACTAGCTATAGCGTCTATAGTAGCTTATGAACCCCCTATTATAGTGTTAGATGAACCTACAGCCGGTATAGATTATTCTCTCAAATTAGAGCTATTAAAAATACTCACTAAAATTATTGAAAAGAAGAAAACAGTTATTATTGTATCACATGATGTAGAATTCTTGGCTTTAGCTCCTCTCACAAGGATCGTTGTTATGGCTAATGGAGAAGTAATAGCTAGTGGTAGTCCTAGAGAAGTATTCTATAATGTGGATATACTCAAAGACTCTCATATCATACCTCCACAAATAGTTGAATTAGTAAAACTCCTCGGCTTAGAGAGATCTATTAGGTCTTTGAACAGCTATGAATTTGCAGAATATTTGAAGAGGTGTTATAATGTCTCTTGAAAAAGGTATTATAAAGCATTTACAAAGTGCTTTAATATACGAAGAAGCTGTGAGTTTCTATCACAACCTCGACCCTAGAATAAAACTCCTATATTTAGTTATAACTTTCATCATGATCTCTACGAGTAGTATTTTAAAGCTATTGATAATCCTAGTTTTTACATTTGTCTTAGCATCTCTATATCCAAGAATTTATAGAAAAACTCTCTACATTCTCATAGGCCTTACACCATTCATGATCTTCACTGCTATTTTCGTAATAATTTTCACAGTCGCTTTTGGCGGAGGAACTCTTAGAGAAGCTACTTTAGAACAAGTTAAAGTATTCATGAGAGTTGCCGCAGTCGCTGTTACTATGACAACTATAGCATTATCTACTACACCACACGAGTTTGTACACGCTCTTGTAAAAATGGGTTTTAGATATACATACCTCTACACCCTGATCATAACAGTGAGGTTTATACCTCTAGTATTTAACGAGTTAAGTGATATTTATGACTCACAGAGATCTAGAGGACTTGAACTAGAAAAAGGAGGTATAAGAGAAAGACTTAGAAAACTCAATGCTATACTAATACCCGCTTTTGTCTGCTCACTACTAAGAGCAAGAGATCTCGCAGAAGCGCTTGAACTTAGAGGATTTGGATATTGTAGTAAAAGAACTTTTTACAGAAATTTAAAACTCAAGAAAACCGATATAGTATTTGCTGCATTAATAACAATTTCAGCGTCAATGATATATTTACTTGTACCTTAAACTTAAATTCAAATAAAGACCTCTGCAAATATTCTTTTAAAAGAGATCGGCCATTGCGGCTTTTTCACATTGATTACTGTAGTTCAAAAGTAATATGATGAAAAGCCTATGAGTTTAACGTAGAGTTGACAATTAGAAATTTAAATGTTTCTTTTAATGATAAGAGGGATTGGCATCGAGTGTGAAGAGTAAACCTCTTAAAGGCTAATAATATTATGAAACAAAGGCATAACCTGCTTAAAGCTTTATTTGGTTATTAGATTAAAGTTTAATGTATTTAGGTTTTATGAAGAGTGGTTTTTCCTGAATGTAGTTTTTGCCTAGTTGTAGTGCTATTTCAGCTTTTGCTAGTTCTCTACCGAGATACATTGCGTGTGAAAGTTGTGAAATTAGCTCTAACTCGAGGATCTTGTTTTGTAAGGCTTTGGCACTTTTACCCCTAATTAGAATTCTTCCTTTTCTACCTATGTATAAAGCCTCTATGCATTTAAGCTCATGGTTAACTCTAATTTTAAATATTCCTAGTGGATCTAGGGTATGAGGCTTTTCTTCTTCAACAGCTTCTATGGTAATATCGTATTCTCTCTCAAATTCTACATCATATTTCTTTTTATCTTTTAATACTAGTAGAGATACTCCAAGGTTTTTTGGAGGGGAATTCTTATAGTGAGCTAATGTAGCCATTTGTGAAGCTATTTTCACCTCAAGTGTTGAGCCCTGAGTCTCAACACTACTCTCTACAACTAATACTATACTCACGCCGACTTCTTGTGCTATCATTACTATGGATGCATTTACACCAACACTATCAGCATCTATGAGTTCTGTTACATTTCCAATACTCGCTAGTAGTGGTATTTGCGGATTTCTATGTTTAAACGTGTAGTAGGCTAAGAGAGAAGAGAAGAATTGTCCATAAGGCTCTAAAACAGCGTCTGCAAAAACTTTCTCAAAACCCTTCTTTTTAACAATATTTACAGATTTTTCAAGGAGTTTTACTTTAGTACTTAGATCTCTGGGTATATTACCTGTAACAGGGTCTCTGGGAATAGTGACAACAGCTACTTCTTTATTAACACGTTCAATTTTACTGATATTAGTTAAATCCATATTTAAAACCATGTCTACACCAGCTTCCATAGCAGATATGATCTCACTAGGTATTGAGGTATCTACAGCTACTGGTACATCAAATTCTCTTTTCAACACTCTTACAGCTCTATATACTCTATCAGGATGTGATTGTAAAGCCTCAAAACCAAGTACAAGTATATCTGCTCCACTCTCAAGATATCTTAGAGCCATCTCGCTGAGCCTTTTATCATCAAGTAAATGTACTTCCGTGATCTCTGCTGCCACCCTAATCGGTGGTGGAGTTATTGGAACTCTCAACTTACCGACGAGAACACTATTTTCACGTGTTAAAGAATTCTCGAAAAGCCTCAATATTTCTCTACACTTCTCCTCAATAGTACTACTCAATACCTCGTCAGCTGGTATATCTGGCGATAACACACTTAGATCACTCAGCTTTAACACTTCTACAAGATCTTGCGCGTTTATAGAACCTTTAAAAGTCCTAATACCAGTAGCCTCCTCAATAATTCTCCCAGACCCCTTCACAAGACCGGGTATTAATATGTAGTCATAGTCCTTTACACCGCGCTCTCTAAGATAACGTGCTATATATTCAACTGTGAGAAATGCTGCTACTTGAACCGGAATAACTAATACATCAACTTCATGCTCAGTCTTAGTCTCAACAAGAACTCTCCTTATAATAGACTCAGCCAACTCACTTGTGACAATAAGTATCTTAGCCATAATATGTCACGCCTATTAACGGAATAATAATTTTCTAGATAAATAGAATTAATAAAGTCTAGATATATTATAAATTACTCTTACCTACAACACTAATGAAGATCATCTGTATCAGATATTTTATCAATTTTACACAGACAGAAAAGATAGTTTAAGAAGGCAGATTAAAAGCGGTACTTTCTAAGATGAAAAAGTTTTTCAACATACTTAAGCATGGTAAAGGGAATTTACCTAGGGTCAGAGATGCCGTGTCTATGAAGTAGTTAAAGTGAAATATGTCTCATATACGTTTAGTAGTAAATAGGTGAAGTGGATATAAGAGTGTTTAATGTGACTCAATACTCAATAACCTTAAGAACTCTGAATAGTATTATGCTTGATATAATTTAGACAAATATAATTTAAAAATTAAAAATAATTTTATCAAGATATATTAGGAAGTCTAACGATCTATATGACGTAAGAGGTTAGAGAATTTTAGTATATACCCTCACCTTCTTAATTTAAATTGGAAGAGATGGGAATTAAGAGTTGATTAATTTAGTTGAATAAGTTAGGTATATAAACCCTAGAGTCCGTAATATACTTGGACAGAGTGTCCAACGTAGGGGGTCAATATGCGATTTAAGTATTTAATTGCCGTAATAATAGTGCTCTTTTTAGGCATATCTATGGGTTATTTTCTCTCAGCTTTGATGTCAAAACCCTCTGTAATTAAAGAAACTGTAGTTACGACGGTAACTAATACAACTACTATAGAACGTGTAGAGACTATAACTTTGCCACCTGAAGTAATAACCACTACAATAGTGCAAACATGGCCTCGAACGGTAATTGATGCGCTTGGTAGAGAGATCGTGCTTAATGAGCCACCAAAGAGAGTGGTTTCAACAATGCCAAGTATAACGGAATCTATGTTTATTTTAGGTTTAAGTGATAAAATTGTAGGAGTAGATACATATTCGAATTGGCCTCCACAAATCTTAGAGCTCATAAACCAGGGCAAAATAGCTACTGTAGGAGGGCCTTGGACTCTCGACATAGAGAAAATAGTTTCATTAAACCCTGACTTAGTACTCATGTGTAGAGGTGTAAAGAAACATGAAATTGATTTTAGATCTAAATTAGAGGAGGTTGGCATAAAAACATTCTTCTTAACATGTCACACTATAAAAAATCAATATGATGTATACTTAGATATTAGAACATTAGGTAAAGTTTTCGATGTCGAGCAAAAAGCAGAAGTAGTAATAGAGGATATACAACAAAAGATAGATAGTGTAATTAGTAAGTTGACCAATTTAACAAAAAAACCTAAAGTGCTGAGACTTGTAGGGCCACCTGCATGGGGACTTATAAGTGCTGGTGGTGACACTTTCATACACTGGCTTATAACGACAGCTGGAGGTGTAAACATAGCTGCCAGTTATAGTGGTTGGCCAAGATTAAGCTATGAATATATATTATCCCAAGATCCCGAAGTTATAGTTATCGGTGTTCACGAAGTAGATCCGGTAAAAATAATTGAAGAACTTTCACAAACACCGCTCATTAATACTACTGCCTGGAGGAATGGAAGGGTATATATATTGACAGGTGAAGCGGACGACGTTGTTTCTAGACCTGGACCTAGAATTGCAGATGCGCTTTCTTTACTAGCTCAAATAATACACCCAGAAATATTCGGTGAGATTGTTAGAAGCGATGTTATAAAGCTGTCCTCTAAGTGATCAGCATGGCTATCCCCCTATATGAGAGAAGATTAAAAAGGTTTTTTTACCTCCTAATCCTCTTTATAATCTTAGTATTCATAGTGTCTATATCCTCACTATCTATAGGTCCTGCAATGCTTGACCCTATTAAAGTTCTCCAAGCACTCGCATTTAAACTTCTTGGGCGTGACGTAGGAGGCCTCATCGATGTTGTAGCTAAACTTAGACTTGCAAGAACACTTGCTTCTATTTTCTGTGGAGCTTCGTTAGCCTTAGCAGGGCTCTTAATGCAAACCATCACCCGAAACCCCTTAGCTGATCCTTATATATTTGGGCTGTCTTCAACAGCGCTAACAGCTCTCGCATTAGGGATTATTCTCGCACCAGACCTTATGATTCAAAGAGTTTATGTAGTGACAATTTCATTTATAGGTGCAATGATAGGTTTTACGTTAACGCTTCTACTTTCAAAATTAGGCGGAGGAAGCGATATCGCGATGGTCTTAGCTGGCATAGCTGTTGCATCCCTCTTTGGTGGAGTTTCACATATTCTATTATACATAGTGCAAAGTATGACTAAAGTTCCATACATGTATTTGTTAATGGGCACTGTTAGCACTACTTTATGGGGAGATGTGCAGCTTCTAATCCCCCTTATAATAGTTCCCATCACGCTAAGTTTAGCTCTCTTTAAACCTCTCAATGCTTATCTCTATGGAGATGAATTTGCTAAACAATTAGGTTTTAATCCTGCATCAATAAGAATTTTTACAGCCTCTATATCAGCTTTCCTAACTGCGACTACAATAGCGTTCATCGGTGTTGTGGGATTTATAGGGCTTGTTGCACCACATATAGCAAGGTTCTTCGTGGGGATAGATCACAAGTTCTCCATACCAACAACTATTTTTATAGGAGCACTACTTACACTAATTGCCGACATTATTGTGAAAGCTATAAGTATATTCATAGGAGGTTTAGGCGAGCTTCCATTAGGTGTAGTAACAGCTGTTATTGGAGCGCCATTTTTATCATATCTTGTTATTAAGAGGATGAGAAGGTGAAGATAGTTATCAAAGGATTAGAAGTCTGGTATGACTCAATACAAGCTCTAAGAGATGCGTCTCTCGAGATCAATGAGGGTGAGCTAACGTTCATTATCGGGCCCAATGGTGCTGGTAAATCTACACTCTTAAAAACAATAGCGCTTATTATAAAACCGAAAGTTGGCGTCATATATATAGATGGTAAAGCTCTCTCAAAATTTTCGCTAAAAGAGCTTAGCAAAATACTCGCATATGTAGATTATCAAATATCTAAATCTCTACCATCAACAGTGTTTGAATTCTTACTCACAGCTAGATATCCCCATCAGAATATGTTAACGTTTTCTATGTCACAAGAAGACTTAGAAATCGTAGATAAGATCTCTAAACAGCTGAACATTAGTCATCTACTAGATAGAAAACTAGATCAGCTTAGTAGTGGTGAATTACAAAGAGTCCTCATAGCAAGAGCCTTTATACAAGGATCTAAAGTATTATTGCTTGATGAGCCTTCCGCGTTCCTAGACCTTAAGTATAAGCTAGAAATATTAGATCTCGTTAAAAAATTTACAAAGATAAATAGATCTATATGCATTATAGCTATACACGACCTCTACTTAGCCTCTTTATATGCCGATAAAGTTGTGATAATGAGTAATGGGGAAATAGTAGCAGTAGGGAGACCGAGAGAGATATTTAGAGAAGATCTACTCGAGAAAGTATATGGTGTTAAAACACATATCCTAGATATAAACGGGAGAATAGCCGTGATCCCGCTAGAGCCCCTCAATAAGATGGAATTATAGGTGCCTTTATGAGGACATTAATCTACAATATAACTTACTATAGCCATAATAAATCCATTTACATAATGTTTGCCGATTGCAACTTTAAGTGTGTTGGCTGTATAAGAAAGAGATTTCTCCGCGATCATCATCTTTACAGAGAGAATTGTGTAGAAGAGTTAGAAAAATTAAGGTTAGAGACGCTTGATTCAGAGGAGTTTATAGAAATAGTGAAATATGCTAAAAGAGAGTTAGATCTAAGAAAAGCTATATTAGGGGGTGGTGAGCCAACGTTCGATCCAATGTTTTGTGATATTATAAAGGCCTTAAACCTTTTAGATCTTAAATTAGTTATTCTAACTAATGGATATCTTCTTAATAAGGTACTTAACTGCATACCGAAAAGCTCCATAGTAGAATTAAGTGTTAAGAGCATACATCCCGAGAAATTCTCAGCATATACTGGAAGAAATAAGAGAGATTTAAATATAATACTTGAGAACATGGATTCGGCATTTCAAAGCGGGTTAGAACTAATTATCGAGACAATATTTATACCCGGATTTAATGAAGCAGAAGATATAGAACTACTAGCAGAATACGTAGCACACAACCTAAGCAGAGATGTACCTTTAATTATAGATGAGTATGTGCCTATACCTTCAGCACCTTATAGAAGACCTTTATTAAATGAGCTCATAGATGCTAAGAAGAGGGCTGAGAAACATTTAAAGAAAGTTGTGATCAGGAGTTCATATACGAGAAGATATCTAGGTGAAATTCACTTATTGTATCCAAAACTCATTAACTCCGGAAAACATGAAATAACGAGCGATCCTTATGTTTAAAGATAAGGCTTATAATGTGGCTGGGAAAACGAGCACTGCGAGGAGTATTAAAGATGTTGAGCTAGCTATTATTAATATTAATGATCTGACTCCACATGAAGACATAGATTTAGTTCATTTTAGACAAGTTCTTAAGGACCTATATTTAAATAAGGTCGTTAAACCAATTATCATTGACGAGAAGAGAAGTATAATTATTGATGGTCATCATAGAGTTAAAGCTTTAAAAACTCTAGGAGTTTATTTCATACCCGCATTTATTGCCTCTTATGATAAACACATTGACAGAATCGGCTCTTGGATGTATATTGCAGACTTAAACCAGGCAACATTGAAAACGAGTTCAGTTTTAATCAATATATTAGAGTCTAACGTTAAAAGAGGGTCTAGTAGTCTATATGTAAAGGTTGGTGAAATATTTCAGCACATCTATGTTGATGCATTAGATCTATATGTAACTTTAAATGAGTTAAGAAAAGATAGCATGTTCAATGACTTTATCAGAGTGTTTAAAAAGACACCATATAATTCTAAATTATGCTCCTCACACGATATATGCATAATTCTTCCTGAGCTCTCAGTAAGTGAAATATACAAGGTAGCGGCTAAAGGACTTACATTACCACCGAGAACCACTTACCATATAACAGATCTCAAGAATACAAAAATACTTATTCCTATAAATGTCCTTAAAACTATAAGAGGTGCCTATGAGTGTATATAGCCTTTTTATCTGGTGGTAAAGACTCCTATTACGCCGTCTATAAGTCAGGTCTCACGATCGACTTAGGGCTCGTATTTGTATATGAATTTCCTAGACCTAATCCACATACTTTAAATCTAGGCAAGACAATTGAGACTTTACTCTTAGCAAAAATACCTATAATCGTGGTTAAACTCAGTAAAGGCAAAGAATTCGCTGAAACATTAAACATTTTGAGAAAACTTAATCCTAGCGTCATTATTGCTGGAGACGTATACATAGAAGAACATCTTAAATACATGGAGAAATTATCTACAGAGGTTGGAGCTAAACTTATAGAGCCATTATGGGGCTATGATCCCGTCAACTTACTCTATGAGGAAATAGAAAAAGGTATTAAGCCATTAATTATCGGATGCAGAAAGGATATTAGTGAGTGGCTTGGTCAGCAAATAGATCAGGATAATATTGAAGATTTCATCGAGAAATTATGTAGGATAAATGCAGATCCCTTAGGTGAGCATGGCGAATATCATACTATAGTCATTAATGGCCCTCTTCACATAAAACCATTAGAGTTTAAACCTTTAAGTGTAGAAGATTGTGATGAATATAGGATCTTGAGGCTGATATAATGAGTCTACGTATGCCATGTGATATTTTAGCGAGAAATCTTCTCGAAACACTTATAAAAACTGTAGATGAATGTAGTTGTGATTGCATAGCTCTTAGCGGCGGGATAGACACAACAACTATCCTATTAGCCGCAGTATTAGCTGGATTAAAGCCTAGGGGTTATGTTGTGTTTTATAAACATGGTTTACCAAAGGATCTGTATTACGTTAATCAATTATCTAAACTATTTAACATCGATATAAAATACTTAATCATAGATCTGAGTAATATTAAAGATCTCGTTATTAACGTTACTAAATGTATTGGTGAAGAGAATTTAGATACACACAGAGATGGTGGATGTGTTGAAATTAGAAATGATATTGTCTTCTACACAGTACTTAAACAGGCTAAAGATGATGGATGTAAATGCATCTTCACAGGAACAGGGGGTGATGAAGTTTTTGCTGGCTATAGCTTCATGTTAAATCTAACTGAAAACGAGCTTATAGAAGCTATTAAAAAGCTTTCTAAAGGTATATTTTCAGAAGTATTAATAGCAAATTGTGTTAACATAAAAATCTGTACTCCTCTAAGTGATCCTAGAATCATAGATATCGTTGAAAATATACCTATAGATTGCTTAAGGTCTCAGCTTATGAGGGGAAAAGAAATCTTAAGATACATTCTCTCAATGTACGGTTTACACACAATTGCCGATAGAATGAAAATACCAGCTGAGGGGGGTGCTGGAACTAAAGATATATGTAAGTCTATCCTCGACGACTAATGGGAGGAGTTTTATATATGTGTGACTTAAACTCAGAGAGTGTAAACTCACCACGTATAACAACCGTATATACTAGGAGTGGTGATAATGGAAGTACCTCTATAGGCAGTATTAAACTCCCAAAATACCATCCCTGTGTGCATTTTATAGGCTCTATAGATGAGGCATTAGCTTTCATAGGTCTCGCTATAGAAAATAGTAGCGTAGATCTGATTGTAAGAGATCTTGAATATGTATATGAATTACTATTAAAAATAGCATCATCTCTAAAAAGCAATTGGTGTCCTAGCGAAGACTTAATTCTTGATATTGAGAGAAGAATTAATAATAAAGTAAAACCAAATAAAATCATTACTAATTACGTTAAAAATCCAAGACGAGGTGGCGTAGCATTAACAGCAATAACTAGAACAGTTATTAGAAGAGCTGAAAGATGGTTTTGGCAATGTTTTCATGATACCAGTTTAGGATGTAAAAATATAGGTGTTCTTCTCAATAGACTATCAGATCTAATTTTTACCATACAGTATCAAGCACTACTCTTAGAAGCATCAAAATAATTATTTATTTCTTCATACAGCACCATTAGGATCTTAAGAACTCTCACATTTGCGAATAAGTCCTTAATCTAAAATTGATCTCATTAAACTCTTAACTTACTATATCACTTTATCCACATATAGAAGGAAGCTTTCACGTTAAAGACTCATTAATTGATCAGAATGATGTCAGAAACGAAATAGTATATAGAGATAACTAAGATTAAGAAGGTTAGAGCTACATGAATTGCGAGCTTTAAACCTTTGTGTATATCTCTATATGTTGGTAAGGGATATTCCGAGCCTAAGACATATGAGCAGATTTTTTCAAGTCTAACGGATAAACAGCCAGAAGCAGAAGCCATGGGGTGTCCTGCATTTTTGCTCTGAGTAGCATTTTTATCTCTTAAATAGATCTTCCAAGATCTATCCATAGAGCCCTTGATCGTGGGACAAAGTAAAATTATTAAAAAAGCTGTAAACCTCGCTGGTATGAAGTTTATATAAGTATCAGCTTTAGCCGAGAACCACCCCACATCTTTAAAATTAGGTTCTTTATAACCGAGAGCTGAATCAAGCGTATTTGTCACTCTTTGAAGGAGGGCTCCAAGTGGTCCGAGTAGTAAGTAGAGTAAAAGAGGGGATGTAAATCCGTCAACTAGGCTTTCAAAAAGAGATTCTAAGGCAGCTGACGCCACATACCCCTCATCGAGTTTACTTACATCTCTCCTAACAATATGTGATACAGCCTCTCTAGCACATGTTATTTCCCCTCTTTGTAGGCAGAGTTTGACGCTGTTTACGTAGTTTATTAAGAGCTTGAGGGATATAGAGACCTTGACTATGTAGATTGATGCTATTAGCCATAAAATTTTATGAATTTTGCATGTTAAATATAAAATAACCCCATAAATGGAAATATGAGAAAGGACTACTATGAGCCATATGATTAGCCCCGAAGCCTTTGTCTTCGGAAATATTTTATAAAGAATAAAAGCTAACGTGTAAGCTGTGTGTGTTGGATGTATAAGATATAAGAGGCCTCTATGGTAGGGGTAAACAAAGTCAAATATTATAGCCAAGATCAGTATACATAAAAATTCAGCGAGATTTTTAGGGTAAATATATGTTAAATCCAAGCTTACACCAAGATGAAATATGTAATTACTACGAGCGCGTATGTTAACTCGACAGTAAATCCAAGAACATCACCAGTTATAAAACCTAGAGTTTTAACACTTAAAGTATGTGAAAACATCACTGAAAACACTATTGGTATCAAAGAAGAAATGAAACTATAGATGCCACCAATTAGACCTTTAATAGGAATTATTGTAGTAACATTAATGGTAAATATTATTACAAGCCCTATTATGACGTCGTGGAAATCAATCCCCTCCTTAAATTCTCTGCCTAAACCCTTAAGAGAAGTTGAACTAAAATAAGACAATATTAGGACTGATGTTAGACTCCAAGTCTCACTTAGTACTATATAAATGAATGAATTTAACGGAGTGAGTTTATTTAAAAGACCATAAAGCGATGTATAAAGGAAGAGTACGAAGGTCACGAAAACAGCTATAGCGTAAGAGCCTTTATATTTATCTTTAATAACCATATAGGGATCTATGCCAAGTCTATGCGCCAATAATGCCTCTGAGAAATCTATAAATCCATCTGCATGTAAAAACCCTTGAACAGTGAAGTGTAAAATTAAAACTATCGATGTCGTAATAAAGATGTCGAAGTTTAAAATTCTGAGTATAGCGATGGGTAAAGCTATAACGACACCCTTAATGAAGCCTATTAAAGGAATTAGGTATAAAGAACTAAACTCACTAGACTTACAAAGGTGTTTAGGTATAGGTATTGATGTGAAGAAACATAAAAGTGAAAAGAAGTCATCTATGACCTTGCTCACACCCTATTACCTCTTTTAACACCTTTAAAAGCTCATCATTTTCTTCTGTTTTTCTAATGGCTATTCTTATAAAATTAGGTCCCAGTCCTTTAAAGCTAAGACAGCTTCTAACAGCAATACCATTCTCTTTTAATACACTTACTAATTTTAACCCCTCTCTCACTTCAATTAATAGGAAATTTGTAACGCTTTCATAAACTTTGATCCCCATTTCCTTAAGCGCGATAGATACACGTTCTCTTTCTCTGTAAATAAACTCTTTTGAAGCTCTTATAAAGCTGTATAATTCATTTGAAAACTTATTAAAAAGTTCAGTGACAAGACATTCAGTCAAGCTATTAATATTCCAAGGTTGTCTAAGAATATTAATTTTGTCGATAACGCTACGAGAGGTTACATAAAGAAATCCTAATCTCATGCCTGGTAATCCAAGCCATTTGGTCAGAGACCTCACTATAATAAAGTTCTCAGATGTGACATTTTTGACTGTTATAGGACAGTGAGTACATAGCTCCATATAAGCCTCATCTACAAGTATCTTTGCCTTACATTGAGATAATGAATCTAGTAGTTGTGATCTATCTATATATGAACCTGTGGGATTATTAGGATTTGTAATTACGATAAGGGCTTCTCTATCCTGGCAGAACGCGTTAAGTTGTGTAACATCTAGATAAAAGCCTTCTTCTAGGCGTTTATAATATAGTGGAATATAATCTATGTTTAAAACACCTGAAAGATCCTCATATTCGCCGTAAGAGGGTTCAAGGACGATTATTTTCTTAGGCTTTAAAGCAAGAATTGTTAAGTTTATCGCTTCATGAGCCCCTGCCGTCGGAATAATATTTTCCGAATCACACTCATAGAACTTTGATATAGCACTACGGAGTTCCTCATAATTGTAGTCAGGATATTTTTCAAGAACTCTCTTATCTATACACTCTGAGATAATATTATAGACATATTTAGGAGGTGCTAAAGGATTTATATTTGAACTAAAATCTAATCTCGCTCTTCTATCCCCTCCATGGATTCGCAAAGTTTTTCAGCCCACACAAGGTCTTCATATGTATCAATATCTCTTAATCGAATATCCTCCTCAAAGTATACATTACTCCAGGAACCACCAGTTTTTCTAAAAAGCGATATACCTGACTCCTTACATTCATTCTTGTTACAAACCATTAAGGTTACAACGTCACTCTCTAAACGTAAAGCTTCACTCAAAAACCTCTCAACAACTTCTCTAGTAAGAAAAGGCATATCGGCTGGAAGCACTAATGTGGGAAAACCAGTTATTTGAAAAGCATAAATCAAGTCTTCTACATAACCTTGTCCAGGACACAAAATGACATTTATATTTATAGCGTTGTTTAGCATGTTAACATCGTCTTTACATATGCAAAGATAAATTTCATTATTCTTAACAAGACTCTTCGCCACATCAATGACCACGTCAATTAATCTCCTACGACATAGGCTTAAAAATGGTTTCTTTAATCCTCCTAATCGTGATCCTCTGCCTCCAGCCATAATTAATATGTTCATGCTTTTACCTCTTCAATTGGACATATTTATCGTAGATCTTACTGAGAATACTTCCAATTAACGCTGTAATAATGTCGTCAGAGATCGGAGGAAGCTCCTTAATTTCAGAGAGGTCTCCACGTTCTTTTAACCTCTCTACCCAGTAATAAGCTAATAGTCCCCTGAAACCATTTATATACTCTGAGAGAGCTTTACCTATTAACTCATCAACTATGATTCTAGGAGTGTCAGCTAAAAATTCACTAGACGTTATAGAGGGTATTAAGCCAAGTTGAGCAGAGATCTCAACTAGTTTCGCGCCTCTAATTAGTATTTGAATATTTGGATCTGTTAACGCATAACTAAATTCCTTTTTTAACTCTTCGAGGAATTCTTCCTCGTTAACACTAGGTATAGGTGCGAAGTTATAGACTCTTCTACTTAACTCTATAATGTATTCAAAGTTATTTAACCCCAAAGTCTTTGCTATATAATCCTCATAATTAATGTTTATTAATGACTTAGTTAAGGCTTTTATGAGTGCTTGTGCAGTAGCTATTCCAATATCTGTAGCGATGCCTGCAAATCTATTAGAGTCCTCAGGAGCTACAACAGTCGTAGCGTCAGATGCTGTGCCTAAAGAAATACCACTAATACATTGAGGGCCTCCAAGTGATAGTATAGATCCCTTAATTTCAGACACTGTTCTAAAAAGATCTAGGAGAGCTAGGCGGCTAAGTGGTTTATTTACAATAACAGCTATATTTATAGTGTTTAGTTGATTATGAACATCTATATCTATGTTTACGCAGTAAGGCATATTAATACCAAAAGTTATAAAGACTTCGACTTTTACATCTCTGAAAACAGCTTGAGCATAACTATAAGTTGATACATCAACTGCTGTTAAGAAAATTATGGTTTTTGCTCCATCAAGACCTAGAGAATTAGAGAGATCTGAGCAGAATGCGTCGAGGTCAACGTGACTGAAGTCTTTTGGAACACGTTTAAATACAATATATCTTACTGTAGTAAACACTTTGGGACATCCGGCTGTCGAAAGAGGTACCATGTCTCGCTCAAGATCAATTATGAGCGCTTCACTATCACTTCTAATAATTTTAACCATAGGGTATTACACCATGGCTAATGATGTTGCTATATTCCTCATATACACGACTTTTTAGTTCACTCACCTTAACTCCCCTGATCATCGCTAGAAAAGCTGTTCCTCCCGCACCGACACCCTCTTTAACGAATCCCTCTTCATATGCTCTAAGTCCTTTAAAGGGGGCATCTTCAAAATTAATATCTACATATGTAAAAGTTATCTCTGGGAAGTATTTTCTAAGAACATTTAATATTTTTACACCTTTATCTAGATATATCCATCTAGTCGTAGCTAGAACAACTTTCCTCTGATCAAATTGAGGCTCGATCTCCTTCATTAATGATAATACTGCAAGCATCTGTGTACCACCAGCTAAAACAACGAGAGATTTTTTCTCAAGAGCACCTAGAGCTATGCCGGCTATTGATATGTGTAGAGGATCTCCTACGATATCATTTATTTTAAAGATATCTTCGTTATTTTTTAATCTTTGAAGGGCCTTATCTGTAATGGCTCTCTTGAGTTCTAGTGGGTTATCTCTCGAAGAGCTACTAACAACATCAGGTTCTCCGTAATTGAGAGCTCTAAGTATAGCCATAGCGGTTGTAGTTCCTCCAGGCATACTTTCACCAATAACGATCACGTTAGCTATAGACCCATAAGTTTTGCCTACTTCCTTTGATTCTTCAAAAAGCTTTCTTGAAGTTCCCAAAGGTAAAGCATTTTCAATATCTATTCTACCACCTATAGTTCTCCAGGCTAATTTTAATAAGGAAACTCTTGGTTCTATGAAGGAGCCAGCATCAACAATTATGTAGGGTAATTGAGAGAGTTTAATAGCGGAGCGCGTTATAATAGCGGGAGTTGGTATTCCCTCAGGGGTTGTTGGTATTATGGGGAAAGAGATCGGAATACCGTTGTAAAGATATTCAACATCTAAAGCTGGCGTGAATAGCGTGAGTAGAGGTGCTTGACCAGCTAGCGATATCCCAGGGATCGTGGAGGTCTTTGTTGAAGCTATAACATAAATGCAGAGGGCTTTTCCATTTAGAAGCTCTTCTCTAAATTCTCCTTGAACGAAAATTATCTTATCACTCTTCTCCACCATAACACAGACCTCATTTTAAATCCTCTTGATAATAGCCATAAACATTATTATTACTTAACTCGCGTTAGAGTTATAAATATTTACTTATAGTCTTTTGCACTTAAGGCAACTTTCCATATACGTCTATTTACGATTTTTACATTAAGACAGATAGAAGGGTAAGTAGCTATTCTCAAACTTATATCCATTCTCATTCACCACTACCTTGATGTTTTTAATTACTCCTCGTATAGTCGAATTACTACTGGGGCAAACATCACGAGAACTGTTAGCTCACCTCTAGCTGTTACCGATGTTCTTGTTCCGCCCAGCTTAGAAGGCGAGGCCATGAGTGTAATTCCTTAAACGTATTTAAGTGTTTGTGAGTAAAGAAGCATGGAAATTTACTTAACGATACGATACTTTTGTAAACTTGAGAGGATAAAGTCTGACATCGTGTTCCATCAGTCAAGGTTCACAAGGAACTGTTAATGTTGTGGAAATAAAGAATTTAGTGTACACTTCGCACCATTACCTACGAACATATATTCGACAATAGTACATATAATCGTAGATGTAGGTTCTCTTAAATAGGTATTACGAAACAAGTTGTTAACTAAAGTATTTGAGGTTTCTGGGAAGTATAGAAATATGAGGAGATCAAGAGCTTAGTTGAGTACCCACAGCCTGAGGTGTCGCTTTCAAGTATTGATGCGTTATCACCTATAGATAATGAATTAGAGTCATAGATTTCAGAAAACGTATTTAAAATATCCAAGGTATTTTTACTCCAAGAGATCAAGATATTACTACAAGACATTATCATTTATCGGAGGCCCTGAAGTAGTATTAGTAAGCACCTTTTAAAAATCTTCCACAGAAAGGTGTAAGAAAGTCAATGGAATCCCTGAAAATATCGAACTGCTCAGAGAAAACATATTGGTTAAAGAAAGTGAAAGCCGAATTTAGCTCATATAGATCTAAGTTCCTTGACTCCTCTCTCATAATAGAGTAATTTAGTAGAACATTACATAATCTAACTTAGCTCAAAGTGCCGTAAATAGATTTAAATTCTATCGACTTAGTAGATTTCGCTAATGCCCTTTCAAGTTTAACACGTGGTTTATTCCTTTTCGTTATCTTTTATGGACAATAATTGTATTATAGATAGTTAGACACTACAAGAGCTTAGGGGGTTTAAATGTCATTACAAAAAGAGTTCATCATATAACTAATGAAAGTAGTTTAACTGTGCATTCATCTAAGCTAATATGAGTGAGATCCTCAGAGCATTTTTCTATTCTACAGTTTAATACTATTAGCCTTGTTCCCACGGGTATTTCACTATATCTCATTCGTAAACTCTTCACCAGAATTTTACCTAGCTTACTTTCTGCGATGTATGTGTAGGGCATGGTTATTGGAGATATATCTTTCACGATGATGAGTTCTCCACTATAAAACCCATAGCTCTCTACACAGGTAGGTTTAAAACTCTCTCTACATGATAATATTCGTATACTATAAATTATGTCGCCTATGACTCCCTCTAGTACTCTACTCTTTAACAACATAGTTCTGGTCTCTGGATCACATCCTTCAAATTCTTCTGGTTCTTCTAAAGGCTTACTACTCCCCCTCTCTCTTAGTTCTCTGAGTTTTTTATAGACTTTAAAGCCCACATTCACATCTCTAATAATTAAGTCCACGTCTCTTGGCTTAATATTCTCTAATATTGTTGACACTAAGTAACTCCCAGTTAATCCTATATCTCTTAACTCGTTTGAGTCAAGATCTCCGAGAATCAGGTCTACTTCTCGCGGTAATTCAGGCCAGAGATCTCTATTAAAGGGGTTAAGTACATCTTCAATTTCATCTCTCCTTAGTAACGGGACTTCTAGTTTTAAACACTCATTATATCTTAAAACTCCAAGTTTCCTCGCTATATCTAATGCTCTACTAGTACTTTTAATTTTAACTTGATTAATAATATCATAGCGAGGATAGGCAATTATGTAGTCGTCGAAGTGTTCACAGCCTTTAACAACCCAGAAGTAATTCTTGTATTTAACTAAATATCCCTCAATCATTAACATCACATTTACAGATATGACTATATGTGCCATTAGACCTTAAGTTTTCAATACATAAATATCTCAATAGACTTATTAAACACGTAAACTAGATAATTGTGGGTAGCTTTGAGGTATATTAGATGAGGGGGTTTAGAGATAGAGACTTCTTAGAGTCTAGTGAGGGTTTAATTTTCTGTGTAATTGGCAATATACATCCAGCTGATAGAGTAATAGCGTATTTGAAATATATACCACACTATTCTTCAAGTATTAGGACTAAGTGGAGTAGAAGTGGCATTATGTATGGTAGAATTTTACCATATTATAGCGCTATGGGAGTTAAAGACACAATGAACTATTTGAGAAATCACTATCCAGAATACATAGTCTTCGATAAATATAGATCAATTGAACTAATAGAGGTGCCTAAGTATAAAATTAAAACACATTTTAAACCAGAAGAGAGATTACAAGAAATTCTTAGTTCACAGCGAGATGATCTAGAAAAACTAGCAATAGATCTAGTTGAGGAGTTATCTGATATAACAAACATAAATCTAGTTAATTTCGGAATAACAGGTTCTCTCCTCTTAAAAATACACAATATACAGTACTCAGATATAGACGTAATAATTTATGGTGAACGTAATAGCTGGATTATTAGAGATGCTCTAAGAGAACTATTACATAGTGAAAAAGAATTACATTTCTCTCTACCTAGAGGTAAAATGCTTGAAGAGTGGAGTAAAGATGTAATATCACATCACCCACTAAGTCTAAGAGAAGCAATGATCCTTTATAGTAAATATAAGTGGAATAGAGCTATTTACAAGGGAAGACAATTTTCTATACACCCAGTTAAATTAGAGAGTGAAGTAAATGAGCAGTGGGAAGATAAAATCCACAAACCCCTTGGATTAGTGAAAGTAAAAGCTAGGGTCATAGATAACAGAGACGCTATTTTCATGCCCGCTGTATACATAGTTGACAATGTAAGAGTATTAGAAGGAATCCCCCCACCTGGCCAAATAACAAGGATTGTGAGTTATGAGGGCCTCTACATAGACCTTGCTAAGCCCGGAGAAGAAGTAGTGGCTTATGGTAAACTAGAAGAAGTAGAAGATTTGAAAAATAGTGAAATATATTATCAGATAATAATAGGTACGTTTGAGGCTGCTGGTAGAGACTATATTAAGCCAATAGAGTGGCTTAATTACGTTGATTAATAATTTTCAAAGCTAGTTCTAAGTCCCCATAATTATTTATATTGAGGAAATCTACTTCAGGGTTTTCACTAAGAGAGTAGATATTGACATATGCTGTATGTAGTTTACTATACACGTCTTGAACTCTCCACCTCCCTGAGATACACATGTGAGCTGCGTGTGCAAGCCTCTCTCTAACACTAAGCGAGATTAAGGGTTCAGTGTAGTTATTAGGCCATATTGGTATAGCTGCATCATAATGCCTTTTAACTACGTAATCTCTGAGTTTCTCGTAAATATTGAATTTTATGAATGGAGTATCTGATGGGGCTAGTGCTAATAACTTGTCATTACAGTACTCAGTAGCAGTAATAATGCCGGCAATTGGTCCCTCAAGATCTATTTTATCTAATACTATTTCAACATCATATTTACTAATAGCTTTACTAATATTATTAATTAAGAGTTCTCTCTGGAGATCGTTTTTAACTACTAGTAGAGTTCTATTAAAATATGGAGCTAAATTCTCTAAAATATACTCTATTAACTTCTTACTACCCAACTGTATTAGTGGTTTATAATGTCTAAATCTCTCTCCACTACCACCTGCTAATATTGCTAAACAAACATCTATCATCTCTACTCTGCCAAATATTTCACATTTAATTAGGAGAATTAAGTGTTAAATTAGCTGAATATGAGTTTGAGTGTAAATTATGATTAAATTACTAGTTTCAATAAGACACCCCTCTGAGTTTGAAAGCGCTGTGCGTGGTGGAGCTGATATAGTTGATGTGAAAGAACCTTCTAGGGGTAGTTTAGGGCTACCAGATTATAGTGTTTTAAGAGAGGTTATAGAGAGGTCCAGGAAGCTTAACACTTTTAAAATAGAAGTGAGCTGTGCTAGTGGTGATGTTAAGAAATTTGAGCCATATTTAGAATATATAGCTCATACTGCTGGTTCTCTCGGTGTCAATTACTTTAAAGTAGGTATTGCAATGAAATCATTAGATGAGGCAAAAATAGTAGGATTAAGACTATCAGATGTCTTAAAGTCTTTTAACACTAAGCTAGTCTTAGTAGGATATGCTGATTATGAGCGAGCTGAATCACTTGAACCTCTAAAAGTAATTGACATAGCTAAGAGTGTAGGGGCTAGTGTTGTTATGATCGATACATATGTAAAAGATGGTAAAACAACATTTAACCTTCTAACTAGAAGTTACTTAGAGAAATTTGTTAAAGAAACCCATGAAAACGGCTTAATGGCAGCTATAGCTGGTAGTTTAAGAAAACACCATGTTTTTGACGCTGTTAAATTAGAATTTGACATAATTGGATTTAGAGGAGCCGTGTGTACTGGTGGCAGAGAAGGTATAGTCTCAGAAGAACTTGTAAGAGAATTAAAGAGAACGATCATCGCTGCTTTTAAAACCATTGAGTCGTGAAGACGTTCTCCCCTGATCTTTGAGATAGTTTGGCAGCCGCTATTTTAAATTAAGAGCTATGATATATAGTTTTAAAAAGTTTAAAAGGAAGTATGTATGAATGTATAATCTCCAGGTTCTTCATTCACTATATGTTTTAGTAAGTGAGGCTTCAACATGTTATATATTGCTAACGGTATTTTAGCTTTACGTAAGAGTTCTATGGAATATGAATCGATGATGTTTACATTTAACCGCATTAGATCAGTGATACTCATCCTCCTAATCAACCCACCTTTCTCATCTAAAACACCACTTACAGGCTTAGCTAATATGACCATATTTGCCTCTAAGAGCTTAGCAATATAGATAGCTATAGAGTCACTCGTTACACTCCAACTATGTGGAAGCTCATTAAGTGTCTTTATAATCTTGTATGGCATTAAGACTGGTATTTTACCTCTACTTATAGCTTCACGTGTCTCTGCAAGGTCATATGTCTCTACTAATATGTGTAAATCATCTAAGCCCATGATATATGCTCCATACATCTCCATGGCTTTAATTGCAAGCCAATGTGCTATGTCATCATTAAAACCAATACTCCCCTGTAGTTCTCTAACGAAATCGGCAAATAAGCTACCACCAGGTATTAGTATAAACTTTGCTATTGTACTTAGAGATCTAAGCTCACGTAATGTCTCTCTAACAACTTCTCCATATTTAATAAGGTGACCAGATAATTTTAGAGCTATTAGCTTATTCACTCTTAGAAACCTTATCTAACACCATTAATGCTGAGGCATAAGATGGGAGAACACTCGCAATTCTCTCACCCACAAGATCATTAATACTTACAATTCTCTTAAAACCAGCTCTCTTACCAGCCTCAGCTGCTAAGAACTCTCCAATTCCAGCTGTTATAACTATGAATTCATCTAGCTTTACTTTTTGAGAAGTTAGCCACGACCTGATCTGCATTAACGCCTCAAAGACCGTGAATACCTGTCTCTCATAGATATATCGAGCAATTTCAACAGCTTCTTCAAAACTAATAATATCAGAGTCTGCACAGGGTACTCGAGCTAGTCTCTGGACAGCCTCTTCTAAACTTTTACCTCTACCATCAGCTGTCTCTGTAGTGTAATCTTCACTAGTAATGTGACCTAGTATTAAGTGAACATCTCCTATTAGGGAAAATCTCTCTGAAGACACCCTAGCATAGAATCCCTTATATGGCACACGATCAACTATTGTAGCTACATTACCTCTCAATATACCTGTATAAACTAGCTCGCCATAAACAAGCTTCTCAGGGTCTGTGTAACCTCTAACTCTAATATTACAGTTAACCATAGGTATTATCGTTGTAGTTGTACTACCAATATCTATTAATATGGCGTTGTAAACACCCCACTCAGAACACTTATATCTCATAAGCCATGCAGTAGCAGCCCAATTTGCAGCAGCTACTCTTAAATAGTTTTTTACAGCTTCAATAGAGTTTACTAAGTTCATGTCAACTGTAACATAGTATATCCCCCTAGAATCTCTATACACATCCTCAGTAATCTCTACGATAGTTTTAACCCCATCATACTTTGTCTTAAATATATCTGAGAGCTCAGCAGTCATAGTTACACCTACATAGTATTCTCCTGGCTTAAGAGAAAACTCTCGCTTAACTTCTCTAAGGATTTCTCTTAGAGATTCAACACCCTTTAACCAGAGTGGATTATACCGACGTGCAATACCAGTAATATTCACATCTCTCCCACTAGTAGTAGGTGTTGTATTAACAGCCTTGATATTAGCACCTCCTATATCAAGTCCAAGAATTTGCACACTTAAACCCTACTTGAGTATTCTTAAACACTATAATAAGAATTTTTTAATATAAATTAAGACAATGTAGCACTATTAAGGTGTTAAATTTGGTAGAAGTCATCCCTGTATTAGACATTATGAATGGGCTTGTTGTCCACGCTGTTGCTGGTCGTAGAGAGGAGTATAAGCCATTAAGAGATAGTGTTCTGGTAAAAAGTCCTGACCCAAGTCTTATCTTAACAAGTCTTAGAGATATGGGTTTTACTAGTGTTTATATAGCTGATTTAGACGCTATCATGGGGAGGGGGGATAATGGCATTATAGTTTACACAGCAGTGGCATTAAACTTTAAAGTACTAGCTGATGTTGGGAGGAGAGGCTTAAATTTACTTGACAATGAGAATATTACATATGTTATTGGAACAGAATACGTGAAATATCCTAGTGAAATAGAATTTCTCGCCGGTAGAGTAATAAGTTTAGATATGTTTGGAGACAAAGTACTATTTAGTAATACTCGTAGAAGTATAGACGACGTCATTGAAGAGTTTAAGACAATAGAGTTTAAGAGAGTTCTCGCTATAGACTTAAGCCGAGTAGGTACAGAGTCTGGCGTAAATAAAGCTGTAATATCGAAACTAATTAGATACTTCCCTGGAAAATTAATTGTTGGAGGGGGTGTTAAAGGAGAAGAAGACATATTATATTTAAAGAGTATAGGGGTAATTGGAGTTTTAGTTGCTACAGCTATACATAAAGGAGTTATACGTAAGCCAATATATTAAGTAGTCATAATTTTCTTCCATATTTGAACTTGGTGATGTTATTTTGAAGATCCTAATATCAGAGTTTGTACTAAGTACTTATCAAGATCACTACTTAGACTTATTACCTGAGGCTTATGCCATGGTGATCACTGTTGCAAAGGTGTTGAGTGATGCTGGGTGTGATGTGTATTTGACTGTTAATAGTAAGATCTCTAAAATACCGTGGGATAAAGTGGTCACTATAAATAATGAGACAGAATATTATCACGTAGTGGAGCGAGCTAGAGATCTCTTTGACTGGATAGTGCTTATTGCACCTCCATTAGAACTTATTAAATTATCTAGAATAGCTGGTAGGAGGCTTCTCGGCCCACCTCACTATTTAGTAGAGGCTTTTTCAGATAAATTTACCACTTACAATGCTCTTGAGAAGTGTGGTATTAAAACGCCTAGATCTGTACTTGTGGATGAATTACACATTGATCGTTTGTGTGTTAATGAATTACATTCACCTTACATAGTTAAGCCAACACTTTTAGCTGGTTCTGAATGTGTTTATTTTGCTAGAAGTGAGGATGAAGCTTTGCAATATGCACGTAAAGCTGTGAAGTGTGATCCTAGTGGTAGGGCTCTAATACAGGAGTATGTGAGTGGTATACATGGGAGTATATCAGTTATTTATGGGGGGTGTGGCTATCTACTCTACTCTCTAAATTTGCAATTAATAGTTTTAGGTGAAAATAAACTTAGATATATAGGTGGAGTATTACCTATTAGAAATAACGCGTTCAGGGTAAAAGCTGAGAATGTTCTCAATAAGCTTTATAAGTGTTTTCCAGAGCTTAGAGGCTATATTGGCTTAGATGTTGTGTGGAGTGGAGATGACATGTATGTTATTGAAGTAAATCCTAGAGCTACGACCTCGATTATCGGTATCTATGAGGTGTTTCCACGAATGGGGGAATTTTTAATTAAGTCTATGAGTGTGCAGGAGAATATATGTGAACACTACTTTTTAGGAGATTTAGTAAGTGGCTATGTCTATTACCTCATACTAGATAAGATTATTACAACGCTCACTAATGAGAAGAGTATTGGTGTGGAGAAGTCTCCACGTAGTATTCTAATAGGTGAGTCTATGTCTAGAGATGCTGTCATAAGTAGAATTGCAGAATTGGTCTCTATGAGTAAACTAGCTTATAATCTAAGTGATGTTTTCTTGTGAATTAAAAAGATTGTTGGATATCGTAGATGGGACACGGTTATTAATGCATGGGTGTAATTAGAAAGAGTAGCTAATGAGGATGATTAAAGTGCCAATCGTTATGCTTAAACCCGGGGATATTAGTGTTAAAACTGAGAGAGGTTCTACAATACTTCAAGTGATTCAAAGAGCTGGAATACCTTTAGCTAGTATTTGCGGTGGGAGAGGTGTTTGTGGTAAGTGTAGAGTAGTGGTGGTGAGTGGTGGTGAAGATTTAAATTATTTGACAAATGCTGAAATAAGGTTACTAAGTCCTAGAGATATTGAGAAAGGGGTGAGATTAGCTTGTCAAGCTAAAATCGCTGGAGACTATGTATCTATTTATATACCAGAGGAGTCTCTCATAGTCTCTCGTGGAAGAGCAATTGCACCTGTTACTCTGAGAGATGATATTTTCCCCTTAAACCCTGTTGTTAAGAAGATACATGTTAAATTACCTAGACCGACGCTAGAGGATAATAGGGCGGATTTTGAAAGGCTTAGAGAAGCATTAGTGAAACAAGGTGTAAAACAAGACTTAGTTATACCTTTAGAGGTTCTACGTGAATTACCCTTTATTCTCAGGGCAAATAACTGGGATGTAACAGTCGTCTTATATGAGAATGAGTTGATCTCGGTGGAGCCTGGTGATACCACTAATAAGCTCTATGGTGTAGCAGTTGATATTGGCACATCAAAGATAATTGTACACTTAGTGGATTTAAATAGTGGTGTAACCTTAGCAGAAGACTCTTTAGAGAATCCTCAATTAACTTATGGTGCTGATGTTATATCAAGAATAATGTACGCGGAGAAGTCTCAAGAAAACTTAATTAAACTACAACAACTAGTTGTCTCAGCAATAAATAGGATTATCAGAGATCTCGCTGAGAGGGCTAAAATAGATCAGAGGAATATATATGAAGTGGTAGTAGTAGGAAATACAGTTATGCATCACTTATTTTTCGGCATTCAACCGAGTTTTATAGCACGCTCACCCTACGTACCAGCTATTTCTCGCTCTTTTAAGTGTAAGTCTAGAGAAATTGGAGTAGATATTAATAGTCAAGGGTATGTTTATTCTCACCCAGTTATAAGAGCCTATGTGGGGGCAGATGGAGTAGCTGATATTTTAGCTACTCAAATGTATAAATTAGATGAGCTTGTTTTAACTATAGATATAGGTACTAATACAGAAGTCTTCTTAGGTAACTCAGAGATCATACTTGCAGCATCTGCCCCAGCTGGACCTGCATTTGAAGGTGTTGGTATTACTTATGGTATGAGGGCTGTGCCGGGAGCTATTGAGTCTATTAGAATCAATAACTCAGATGTAGAGTGTGAGACTATCGGTGGAGTTAAGCCGAGGGGTATTTGTGGTACTGGTTTAATAGACCTAGTAGCCGAATTACACAGAAATAGAATTATAGATGATCTCGGTAGATTTACAGCTGTTAATCACCCTAGAGTACATATAGAAGAGGGGTTAAGGAGATTTATTGTAGTACCAGCTGAGGAGAGTGCTACTGGAGCAGAGATATATGTGACACTTAGAGATATAGAGACTATTCTACTAGCTATAGCTGCTATTAAGGCTGCGTGGACTATGTTATCGAGGAAACTAGGTGTAAGCCCCTTAGATATTAGGCGAATATATGTGGCTGGTTCTTTTGGTGCGAGATTAAATGTTGATAGCGCTGTTGAAGTAGGATTACTACCCCCAATTAGTAAGGAGAGAATTATATTTGTAGGAGAAAGTGCTATTGTAGGTGCTAAAATAGCATTGAAATCTTCTGAAGCTAGGAGAGAAATAGGTGATGTAGTAGAGAAGAAGATTAAGTATATAGAGCTCTCAGCAGATCCTGAATTCCGCGATGTATATGTTAAATCTATGAGAATAGGTAATAAGAGCTAAAAACTTGTAAACAAATAGAGGTGATTTGTAAAAAAACTACTTGGCTGTGAGCATAGCTTTACCTATTTCATAGGCGGCTCTAAAGTCGAATATTCCTTTTGGCTCTTGTAGAGCTTTTTTAATTAACTCTGCTTCAATTTTATTTTTAAGTGTACCTATAGCTAGTGCACCTACCCCATATACTCCAGGTATAACTTCTTTTCCATCCCATTTTGGTTCAAGACCCTCTATACCATATGGTGGGACAGCATTACAATCTGCAACTACTCTCACTTTCTTACCATAAGTTTTTAAAATCTCTAGTGGAAGTAGTTTTACACCAGGAGCACCAGTGGCGAGAACTATATCTGCGTCTTCTATAGCTTTGCCCACATCCTCTGAGGTTTTAGCCTGGAAAGGCTTTACCACATCTATTTTTAACTCCTCGTTAACTCTACTTGCAACTCTCTGTGCCTTAGCTAGATCTCTTGAAGTCACAGTAACTTTTGCAGCTTTCTCAGCAGCATAGAGCCATGTAGCTGCAACTCCAACAGGACCTGTACCCGCTAATACTGTGACATTTTTACCTTCAATAGTGCCTAAACCCAGTTTTTGCAATACTTCTAACGTCTTCACTACAGCTGCGCTGGCTGTGGTATAAGAGCCTCTTGGGTCAACTATCACTGAGAGCTCAAATGGTGGAAACATACACTTCTTAATTTTCTCAACAATAGCGTTCACGGTCTCTAATTCTCTACCATTAACAAAGATCTTTGTGTATTTTACTCCCTTAGGACCTCTGGGGAATAGTGCATCATAAACTATTTTTTCTACGTCTTCTGGAGTCACGTTCTCATATTTAAGTACCACGACGTCTGGTATGAGGTCTATTGTCATGAGTATGTCAAATGGGCTTGCATGTTTATCAGTATCTATAAATAGAAATACTGGTTTAAATTTCAGCTCAGACAAGGCTTTAACCCTATTTTTTCCTGAGTTTCTGTAGTGCTTTTAAAAGCTCTAAATCGCCCTGATAATCTCCTGCACATGTTGCTATAATCCCGTCAACAAGTCCTTCAAGTTTCTCAGCGAACTCGACAGCTTTATCAATTGTTGTTGTAGGCTGCCAACCAATCTTCTTCAATATCTCTACATTACGTGGAGTTTGAATTAAGAAGTATGCATATAGTGGTTTAGCTAGTTTCTTCATTTCTCTAGACACCTCTTCTAGTGTTGATAAGACTTCTGGTGTAAGTCTCGCGAAGAAGGCGAAATCCCAGCCTGTCTTTACTCTCTCAATCATATCTTGTGCAGTAAAACCTATTTTTGATTTTTCACCATATCTCTCTCTCCAAGGTCTTGGTGATAAGAGACATCCAAGTTTCAGTGTCTTTATTTTAACTTTTTCTCTTAAGAAATCTCTAGCATTTTCTGTCTTACCCCAGTATTTTGGCCCCAGAGGCTCTCCATATATGGGATCATCACCCATCGTTAAGACTATGCCGTCAAGACCTACGGCTTCAGCCGCTAATGCTAGAGCACCTACCTCTACGGGGCCTTTATAGTTCAATATAAATATTGGTATTACCACTTTATCAGGATACTTCGTTTTTAAAACACAGCTTACTGCAACGCCACTTGGTGCAGGAACACCAGCTGCACTATCAGTTACATTCCAGCCGTCAACTAGGTCTTTCGTCTCTTCAGCCATTTTTAGGAATTTTCTTGTAGGTACAAATTCATGTAAGATCTTCATAGCATCCACCCGAAGATACCTTAACCTGGATTGAGCTTAAAAATTTTAGCAAGTATATGCTCTATATCAGAGATAACTAAGTGTGCTTCGCGAGCTGCATTTACCTCAACTAGAATTCCTTTTCTCCTATAGTAATCTATTACAGGTGTGAGAGTTTGCCTATATAATTGATATCTCTCTCTAACTAATTTAGGTTCATCATCTCTTCTCCGAATTAATTGAGTACCACATATATCACATATACCGGGCCTCCTTGGAGGTTTCCACGAGACATTATATATAGCACCACACTTAGGACATAATAATCTCCCAGAAACCCTCTCTACGACAACTTCAAGAGGAGCTTCAAATAAAAATACCACATCTACATTGACAATTCTATCTAATTCCTCTGCTTGTCTCACTGTCCTCGGATATCCATCAAGTATAAACCCCCTATTACACAGAGGACTCTGTAAAATTCTCTTTACAACTTCCACTACAATTTCATCTGGTACTAAAATACCCCTCTCAACATAGGGTTTAACTCTTAAACCAAGCTCAGTACCCTTAGCTATCTCCTCGCGAAATATATCACCAGTTGAAATATGTGGAATATTATACTTCTGGCTGATTATTTTAGCATATGTGCCTTTCCCAACACCGGGAGGCCCTATAAACACAAGCCTCATAATTATACACCAGGACAATATAGCTTAATTGAAAATATAAATTATCAATGAGTAATCACGTGGTAATTGCAGTACCATGACCCCCTTCTACACTGAGGTCCAAGCATTAGCTGTAAAGGTTTTTAATTACTTAAACACTGCGCTTTTAATGGAGGTGGAGTATATATGAAGGAGTTGTTTAAACCTAAAAGTATAGCGGTTATTGGTGCTTCTCGAGAGCCGGGTAAAGTGGGTTATGTTGTATTAAAAAACATTATTGAGAGTGGTTATAAGGGTGAAGTATACCCAGTAAATCCAAGGGCCGATAAGATACTAGGGCTAAACGCTTACAAGTCTATTCTAGAGGTTTCTAGCGATATAGACTTAGCTGTCATAGTTGTCCCAGCACAAGCTGTTCTCGACGTTATGGAGGAGTGTGGTAAGAAAGGTGTTAAATACGCTGTTATAATTAGTGCTGGGTTTAAAGAGATTGGTGGTGAAGGTGTTGAGAGGGAAAAGAAGCTTATTGAAATCGCTAAGAAATATGGAGTTAGAGTTGTAGGGCCAAATTGCCTCGGCATAATGGACTTACATACTCCATTAAACGCTACTTTCACATCAACACCTGGGGTTAAAGGTGGTGTGGCTTTTGTATCACAGAGTGGAGCACTTCTCTCAGCAATTTTAGACTGGGCTCCTAGAGTAGGAGTGGGTTTTTCAAAAATTGTTAGTTTAGGTAATAAGGCTGATTTAAATGAGGCTGATTTCTTAGCCTACCTTGGAGAAGATCTTGAGACAAAAGTGATACTCTTATACTTGGAGTCTATAGATCAAGGTAGGAGATTTGTAGAAGTTGGTTCTACTGTAACTAGAAAGAAGCCTATAATATTACTTAAAGGTGGTGTTACAGAGGCTGGGGCTAAAGCTGCATTAAGCCACACTGGCGCTATGGCTGGTGGAGTTACTGCATTAAGAGCTGCATTGAAAAAAGCTGGGATTATACAAGTATCAACTGTATCAGAGCTCTTTGACATGGCTATAGCATTTAATTCACAGCCAATACCAATGGGGAGTAGAATTGGAATTGTAACTAATGCTGGTGGTGGAGGTGTAATAGTATCAGATTTACTTATATCTAGGGGATTAAAGCTTGCAGAGCTCTCAAAACACACAATAGAGTATTTAAGAAGCACTCTACCGCCAGTGGCTAGTGTATATAACCCTGTAGATGTTATAGGTGACGCTAGAGCTGATAGATATAAAATTGCCATTGAAGCTTTACTAAGAGATCCAAATGTAAACGCTCTCTTAGTTATATTAACGCCACAAGTTGTAACAGAACCTGAAGAAACAGCTAAAGTTATAGTAGAGTTAAGTAGGAAATATCCTTCAAAACCTATTTTAGCAGTATTTATAGGTGGTGAGAGAGTAGAAAAAGCTATTAGAATACTAGTAGAAAACAATATTCCAGTATATGACATGCCCGAGAGAGCTGTAGCTGCAATACTCGGACTCACTGAGTATAGTGAGATTAGAGAATACTTAGAGAAAGCTTTAGAACGTGTAGAGATATTTGACGTGGATAAAGAAGGTGCTTTAGCTATTATTGAGGAGGTTAAGAAGCAAAATAGGAGAGTGTTATTAGAGCATGAAGCTAAAGAAGTCGTAAAATACTATGGAATACCAGTAGCACCTACAAAACTAGCTGTGAGTGAGGAGAGGGCTGTAGAAATTGCGAGGAGGGTAGGGTACCCGGTTGTAGTTAAAATCGCTTCTCCAGATATAATACACAAGTCTGATATTGGAGGAGTTTTCTTAGGTTTAAAGTCAGATGAAGAAGTTATTGAGGCGTTTAGAACAATAATACTAAATGCTAAGAGATATATGCCGACAGCTATGATTCAAGGTGTTACTGTACAAAAGATGGTTCCTAAGGGGAGGGAAGTAATAATAGGTGCGAGTAAAGACCCCATATTTGGACATATACTCATGTTTGGACTTGGAGGAGTTTACACAGAACTATTTAAAGATGTCTCATTTAGATTAGCACCTTTATCACTACGTGAAGCTAGGGAGATGATTACTGAGACAAAAGCTTATGCGCTACTAAGAGGATTTAGAGGAGAACCCCCAGCAGACATTAACGCTATAGTTAACGTCCTTTTAAGAGTAAGTAAACTAGTCACCGATATCCCACAAATAGTAGAAATGGATATAAATCCGCTCTTCGTATACGAGGAAGGTGTAGGAGCAATAGCAGTTGATGTCAGAATAATTACTGAGTAGTGGGGTGTGGAAATTGGTTAAAACAATATTCTTAATTGGCGAGAGGGGGAAGAGTGTTTTAATTTATGGTTTATTAAGAAAATTCTCGAGTGAGGGGTTAAGAGTAGGGTATTTTAAACCTATTTCAAAAGCTAGATATAAACTTCCCTCAATGACATACATCGATCCAGATGTTATTACATTAAAACAGGCACTAAATTTAGAAGATAGCCTCGAAGACATGAACCCAATTATAATTACTAGGAGCATCTTAAACTTTAAGAATAATATAGAGTCGTTAAAAAAGAGAATTGAAGAGGCTTATAGTAGAATAGCTAGTGGAAAAGACGTGGTCTTAGCTGAGAGTTATCCAAATTTAGAAGTAATGACTTCTATCGGCTTCCCACTACCTCAACTCACTAAGATGCTTAATGCCAAAACAGTATTTGTATTAAATGTAAAAGAGAGAGATGTCGTTGATGAAGTAGTAGATAAACTCATATTATATAATTGTTATTTTGAATATCACGGGGCTAAAATAGATGGCGTAATAGTAAATAATGTACCAATATACTACAGTGAGAGAGTAGAAGATGTCATTGTACCTGAGATAGAAAGATTAGGGCTTAAAGTGTATGGTGTTATAAGGGAGAAGGCGAGATTAACAGCACCTACAGTTAGCGATATAGTTGAAGCTCTAAATGCAGAGATTCTTGAGAATAAAGATAAACTCAACAACATTGTAGAAGATATATTAATTGGTGCAATGGCTCCTACAGCAGCTCTTAGATGGCTTAGGAGAGCTATTAACGCAGCCATTGTTACAGGAGGTGATAGAACAGATTTAATAATAACTGCTCTGGAGACTAAGCCGAGTGTAGTGATACTTACAGGAGGTCTTTACCCAGATATAAGTGTACTAGTAAAAGCACGTGAAACAGGTACACCAATACTCCTAGTTCCCTATGACACTTATACCACAGTTGAGAAATTAAGAGAAGTACAATCTATTATAACACCTAGCTCATTAAAGGCGAAGGAAACCGATATTCTTGAAACCATTGAGAAGGAGGTTAAGTGGAAAGAGCTTTTACAATGATTTTTAAACTCTAATTCACTTTAAGAGCTTTTTAACTACAACCTCATTCTGCACACACATAACCATAGCCACCGAAACCTCCATATGTAATTTCGATTTTAGATACGTCTAGTTTTAAGTCTTTAGCGAGCTTTAATATAAGTCTTGCTGTTAAAGCACGAGCTAATCCAAGTGCAGCTTCACATACAGCTGAAGGTTCTCCTGTTAAGTAGTGTGAAGCTGACTTATCAAATAATATTTCACTTGATGGAGGTAATTCTTCCTCCCCAGCCCACACAGCTAAAATAAGTGGAACACGTGGTAATGCATACACTTTTATACCGGCATCTCCAAGATCTACTGGTTTATAATTAAATGGCTCTGCAACTCTATATAATAATTGTGGATCTCTCCCAAAAATTTTCTCGATAACAGCAATGTTTGCTCTGAGATTTGGACAGTGAATAAAAGGACATAAATGCCTAGATAATGAAACAATCTCACCACTCTCTCCAATATCTTCTCTTGTCTCAGCGTAGAGTGAGAGAATAAAATATACGCCACTAGCTTCTTTTCTCGTTAAATATCTCTCTAAGACATTATCATATATAGCTCCAGTCTCAAGATCTAGTGTAAGCCCAAAAAAACTCAACTTATCTCTCTTCTCAAAACCCAATCTCCCAGGTAGTGTCTTTATCTTATCTCTTACTCTCTCCCAAGAATAGAGATCCCAGAAAGACAAGCCACCCCCCCTATTAATTAAGTTTTTTTAACTTTAATAGTTTTCTTACTGTAGTATTATGTTAAATGAGATTAATGTTTTTTGCTATTTGATATGCTGCTTTTAAAGCCTCAGAGTTACTTGGAATATTTAGTAGCGGTGTTCCTGTGGCAGCATGCTCAGCTATACATTTATCCTCGGGTATTGTCCCAGCATATTTTAACTTGTTCTGAGAAGCCCATTTAACTATGTCTTCTTCTCGCTTACTTGAAAGCCTATTCCCTACAACATATATTTCATCTATTTTCAAGTTTACTTCCCTGATGATCTCTTTTATCTTTTCAGCTGTCTTTAAACTCATAAGAGAGTTGTCAACTACAATGATAAATGTATTTACATGTCTATCTAATCTCCTATTTAAGTGTTCTAAACCAGCCTCCATGTCCATTAAGACGACACTATAGTGTTGAACTAGTTTACCGAGAATCCCTGAGAGAACGGCGTTGACATAGCAATAACACCCCTCACCTTCACCTCTACCCATAGCTATAAAATCAAATCTATCCATTTCAACAATACAGTCTCTCATAATGTAGTATTCTAAGAGAGCACTTTTCTCAAAGCCGAGATTATCAAGTTTTTGAAATCCTCTCCTAAACTCTTCAGCAACATCGCCAATAGTCTTATTAATAGGTATTCCTAGAACTTGGGGTAGATTAGTAGCGGGATCCGCATCTACAATTAAGACCTCGTCATTTATAGATGCTTCTAATAGAACTCTAAGTAATAGTGCTGTGAGTACAGTCTTACCTGTACCACCTTTCCCAGATATTGAGGCATAAAATGGCCTCTTAGGCACATTATACACCAAGTTAACTAGCCCGTTTCCAGGGCTTTATACCTCTACTAGCATCTCTCCATGTTGGAAATAGTTCTTTCTTCCCCGGTAACATAAATCCTGCTTGATATTCCTCCATGAAGTCGGGGTCTAATAGTAGTTCAATAGGTGCGAGTAGTTTAGCAACTCTCTCAGCTTCAACCCTATAGTCTTCTGAGAGAAGTGTGAGTATAGCTCCACCTAGTGACCCATTACCTATATATTCTACTCTGGCATTAGTGAACTCAGGTATCATACCTATAGTCATAGCACTATTCAAATTGAGATAACTTCCAAAAGCACCACATACATAGACCCTCCTAATGTCATTTACTGTGAGAAGCATTTTCTTCATGAGCACTGATATAGCACTACAAACAGAGGATTTTGAGTCTATGATATTATATAAGTCCTCCTCAGTGACAACAATATCTCTACCGATAGCAGACTCCTCAGCTGGTACTACAACATACTCATAGCCTCTCTCACTTCTCCTAATATATGGGCAATTACAATCTTTATAGAATTTTCCAAATAAGTCTATTAAGCCGTTAATAAAGAGTTGAGCTAAGAGATCTATGTAGCCAGAGCCACATATACCAATAGGTTTAACGCCATCTATAGTCCTATATATCGCTCTACAAGTTTTAGAGTCTATTATAACGCTCTCAATAGCGCCTGCAACAGCTCTAACTCCATGTGTTAAACCCCAGCCTTCAAAAGCAGGTCCCGCGGGCGCTGTAGCACCTAAAAACCAGTCTTTACAGCCAATTACAACCTCAGTGTTTGTACCTATATCTATGAGTAATGCTGGCTCATGAGAGAAGTTAAGTCCAGCTGTTATTATATCTCCTACTACATCACCACCTAGAAATCTACCTGCACAGGGAAGTACGTATATATCAGCATTTTTATTTACATTAACCCCTATATCTCTAGCCTCTAACCAATATGGAGTTCTAGGCACATCTACCCGTTCTTTAAAGGATTTTATTAGTGGGTAGGGATCAAGACCTACGAAGAGATATGTCATTACAGTATTACCTGCAGCTGTGACTATGTAAATGTCTTCTCTATGTATCTTGTGTTTTTTACACAGTGCTTCAATAACAGTATTTATTGTCTCTACAGCTGCCCTCTGTATTTCTCTCAACCCGTCTCTTCTGTCAAGTACAAATCTTATCCTAGAGACAATGTCTTCACCGTAAACTAGTTGTTTATTAAACTCAGAGGCGGTATCTAAAACTCTCCCTTCAGCAATGTTAACTAAAGCTGCCGCGATCTTTGTTGTTCCAATATCTACTGCTAAGCCGTAAAGCCCCTTCTCACTTTCACTTACATCAATAATTCTCTTCTTAATATCATTTAACACTGTTATAACTTTCTGCACACCTCTACGCTCAATTTCAGGGAGTTTTTCTAAGACATCTACACTAGGATTATATGTTAACAAAGTATTAGAAAAATCACGTGGAGTGAGTATTACTCTTTTAATTAGAGGTTTAGGCCTAATACTTGGTAATACTACAGATGACTGTAATTTAGGTTTTCCCATTTGGCTCTCAATAGGGATTTCTACTTCAATGTTTTCCATAACTCTAGCTAAACAAGCTAGTACAAGACCCTTTTCAACTTCTTCGCGTTTTAAGAGATCACTTCTCCTAGTTTCAACATGACCTCTCCTCACAATAACTTTACATTTTCCACAAAGCCCCTTACCTCCACACACACTCCTAATTCCAATACCAGCTTTAAGTGCTGCTTCAAGAATCGTGGTGCCTTTAGCTACTTTAACAGTAATATTATGGGGTAAAAAGTATACAAGACACTCTATATCCTCTGTAATCGTAGCGTAACACCTCATAGATGCTTTTATTTCTCACGTTAACTAAAAATGCTACATTGCTGTGTTAAATGTATAAGCGATCTATTTAAAGGGATTATTAAAACTAGTTGAATTTTATGCCCCCTCCATGAGTTCTCTGATCTTTTCTGAGGTCCAATTCTTCTCTAACCACTTACCGATCTCTGAGGAGTCCATGGGTCCAACTATAACCCTCCACTTTGAGGCATCTTCTATTTCTCCAGAAACCCTAGCTGCTTTGCCAGGTATTATTAGAACTCTGTGTTTTACTTTATTTTCAAGCCCTGTAGTCTTAATAGCTTCAGCAACTCTATCTCCCGTGAACTTTCTACCTGCTACACTTACGTCTACTGCTAAGCCCTCAGTATCTACAACTAGCAACCACGCATTTACCTTAGCCTTCTCAGCGTCACTTAAGACAACAGAATACGTTAATGCGTAATTTGTAGTTACGAGAACAGGGCTCATTTCATCTGGTTTTCCAATCTCCCTTAGACCTGGTGGTACAGAGACAGGCTTCCTGGGATCTGTGTATAGTTGAAATCTCCACATTACTTGAGGCAGTAAAACCCATCCGTCTAGAGAGTGCATAATAATTAAGTCTGCATAGCGCGTCATGAGAATTGTTGTAAGTATTGCCTCCCACCACATAACGTCCTTGGGATCTCCAGTTATCTGCATCCACACAGAAATAGGTGTAGCTACTAGTGGATACTTAGCGTACTTCCAGAGATCATATGTAGCCTTATATCTCAACCACGAATATGCCTTAATAGTATATGAGAGCCCTCCAGGCCCTACAAAACAACCAGGATCTAGTGCTAAGTCTTTTAAGCCTATATCCTCTGATAAGGTTTTTGCCAGTGAGACAAGCATGTCAAGATCGCCTGGAGAAGCGATAACTAATGGAACATCAAATTTCTTTGCAACTTCTGCCATATCTCTCCAGTTGTCTTTAGTAGCAGCATAGATTAATGGTCTATGGTGAGGTGGGCTTATAACATCTAAGGCAGCCTCTATTACTGCGGGGTTTGTTGAGCAGAGGATTAGTGGTAGAGTTGTGTTTTCAACTACTGTGTAAACGGTTTTTGCATATTTCTCAGGGTTATTTGTCACAGATCTAACAGCGATAGCGTCTAATTTGAGTTTTTGACCCACATATTCATATTCAAAGCTCTCTATCATTCTAACTCTCTTAACAATAATATCTCTATCCATAGAGTCATCTACATCAATAGCTATTGCTGTTGGATTATGATATCTCAACTCATGCCTAAAGAGGACATATTTACCACCAATCTTGACAATTCTCTTAGGGCTTTTCAATATTACTTCTCTTACAGGGGGTAAGAGGAGTTCCCTTAACTTCTCAGTGTTCTCTTTATATTTCTCCTCTTCAACTAGTGGAGGGCAATCTTCTACTTTGGCTTCTAAAGCTGCTAGACGTACTGCAAACGCCATGCAATTAGCTTCTCCACACCTCCCACAATTTGTTTTCGGCAAGAGCTGGTATATTTCAATTGGTGTTGGGGGTTTCCAAGGCATTTAAAACACCGGTAGACTTCTCGATAACCAGTCTAGGGCTTTTTCCGGATCCTTGGGTTTAGGTTCACTGAATAAGTATTCTCTAACAGCTTTCATAGTTTTAACAGTTAGTGGGTGTACTAACATGTAGTAGTCAGCTCCTGTTAATAGACATATGAGACTAGTAAGTGTCTCCCAAAGAGGACCTCTAATTTCCTTAGGACCCCAATATGGGTCCATTGTAATCCATGCTTCTCTAGCACCCCAAGCGTTGGCAGCTCCTACATTAAATGGGTGTTGTAGTAGCTCATTACCTATTAGTGCAGATAACCTAGCTCTCTCCATAGTTGTAAATCCATATTCTGTACCATAACCTATACCACCAATATTTAGATCCAACATTATTCTATTTCTCGGTATCCACTCATAGACCTTTCTATTTATCTGCTCAGCCTTATCTAGATCCATTGGCGAGAAGTCTATAACAATAGCGTTTGTCTTAGCTATATGTGGACAGACATCTTCAAGCTTCATATCTAAGTTTAAACTATTAATTACAAGCCCCTCTGAGGGAAATGCCTCAACGATTCTTCTAAAAACTACAATGTCTTTTTCAGGGTTTCCAGAACCACCGACAACTATAGGTACTTTAACAACTTGGAGAATAGTGTCAACAGTTTTTACAGCTTCTTCTGGAGAAGCATCTTTAATTGTGGGATCTGTGCTCACTAGGTGTATGTCTATGGCTTCAGCCCCATACTTCTCAACCCAGATTCTAGCCCACTCAGCTGGATTATCAAGAGCATCTCCAAATGCGAGTTTTACTGCTCTCGGTAATCCTATTTTCATGTCAAAAACGTCTCCGCCAAATGCTGGTGGATGTGGAGGCTTATATCCTGATAGGTAATAATATGCTGGCATAGTATGACCTCCTACTACAATAACACTATCTCTACTTCCACCCTCTCCTCTAGAGGCTCCAAGTTTCACCTCAAGTACTCTACCACTAAACTGGGGTCTAGGTTCTTCAAAGGCTATTTTAGCTAACTCAACAACTTTCTTAGCTACGACTTCAACAGCTTTTGCAACCTCGTAAGCCGCTTTAACCTCAGGTTTAGCTTCTGCAACTGCTTGGGGTGGTGTGATAACGACTGGTATTGGTATTTGTTGAGGCGTGAGTCTAATCTCGAGTTCTTCAGCATTAACTTCAACATTGTATAACTCTACAACACCTTTCTCTAAAGCCTCTATAATCTTAGCGAGTAAGCCGTATATAGTTGCCTCTTGTTTAGCTTTTATTTCATCTTTATCTCTCTTAGAAGTCTTTTCACTCATTTACTCTCACCTACACTACTCTTCTTAATAACGATTTTTCCAACGCGTATTTTTACACCTTTAAACACCAGTGTCACGCCTCCAGCTATTTGTTGTGGGATTAACGCTTGCTGAGGCGTTATAATTGTTGAGACAACTTGAGGCTGCATTACTAATTGTGGGGCTTGAATTTGAGGTTGTGTGGGTTGTGGTGTTGGAAGAGCTTTCTCCTCGATCTTCTTCTCTTCTTTCTTCTCCTTCTCCCTCCACCTCTGTACTATTGGATGACCCTTCTCTATTAAGAACTTCTTTAACTCCTCAATAGTTGTAGCCTCTTTTTCAGTTGCAATTTTGTCTCTGAGTTCTAGTGGTATAGCATCTAGTACTCTCTCTTTAAGCTCTGAAGTCATCCATACAATCCTTGTCCAGCCTCCATCTGCTTGAAATAACTTCTTACTCCTCAAGTATAATATCCCAATACCTTGAAATCCAGGTACTTGTTTACCTCCACCCACAGTGTCTGCAACTTGGCTGAATTTAAGGCCAATTGGTGTAACACCAGCAAACCCCCTGTGCACAAGGCCTACTGCGTCGAGTTCAGGCATGTAGAATGTTGCTATTTCAAAACAACCACATATAGTCGGTGGGTATTCAAATAATGAATATAATCTCACCCTCTGAACAGCTCCATTAGAGAGCTTCTTAATAACTTCGTTTGCACCTTCATATTCGCCTCCTATAGGATCTAATAATTTACCCTTTGGAACAGGTTGTATTGGCCCCTTAGGATCTATCTTAGCTGCAACTCTCGCGTCAAGCCATGATATAGCACCACAAGCAGACGGCCTCTCAGGGGTAATTATACAGACATGTGTAGGTGCAAATGATTGACAGAGTTTACACGAGTAAAACATGTCAACATCTTCATCTCTTAAACCAAGCGCTCTACGATCTCTCTCCTCATAAACCTTCATAGCTTGAGGATAGAGAAGCTCTACAACCCTGGGATCTGTTATAATTATTACTCTTAGTTTCTCTATTATTGGAAACGCAGACTTAAATAACCTGTAGAGAACTGTACCTATATATTTAAATGAGTTAAGACCTTTTTGAACAGATCTCTTACTTATTCTAAGCCATATATCATATCTCTGATTTAAATGCATATACCCCTGAATATAATTGCTAAACTCGTGAATCCTCCTTTCAAGAACACCCTCACCTTCAATTTCAAGCCCCTTACCCGCCGCCTCTATTATAACCGCATATGGGATGCTAGAACCCTCTTTAAGTTCAGGTATATCAGGACCTATGAGAATAACCTTACCGTCTTCTACTTCTTCAAGTCCTTTAACTCTAAACAACTCAAACTTATATTTAACTTTTGTACCCCCGAGTTCAACATACATATCCGGAGCTCTAACTCTCTGACCTTCATATTGAGGCCCAACGTCAACAGGTATATCAGAAAAAGCACCCTTCGCCGGTGCTGGAGGGATATCAAATACCTGTATCTTGACGTCTTCAGGTAACTTTACAGGCTCAAGTATTGTGAGAGTTATAGACATTACTTTTCACCATGTCTCTACTTATCTACATACTCTTTTTAAGCAACTCCTCTAAATTATAGATATTTTTATACCACAGTGATAGAGGTAGTGATGTAAAAGTCCACGTGGCATTTGGCTGAGAATAGGGCTCTAGACTCAGCGTCTTAGTGTTTGGTACATAGTGTTTAAGGTAATTTAGAAGTAACCACTCATATGCGTATGGATAACCTACAAACATTACTAATTCTACATTCCTCTTTAAAATCCTCTGTGCTACTTCAAGTGGAAACGCTATCTCGTAGTTTTTAACACCTCTTTTATCAAGGGCTTTTACAACGATTGGCGAAGACGTTGATATTAATGCATTAGAGCTCTCTGCTATTGATATTAATTTATCCACAAGGTCTAGTGATGTAAGTTCACATAGCTTTACTATATTTGACCCTATCGCGAGCAGTTTCGTCTTATACTTCTTAATGATATCTGGCACGTGTCTAATATCTGTAATTACATAAGCTTTTATTGGTCCTGGAGGAATATCTCCGTAAAGCCAATACTCTAACGCCACAGTTATCTTCCCTCTCTTCTACGCTTATACACCTCGACAATATCTTCAAGTAATGTGGGGTTTTGAACAACTGGTTTTTCTCTCCACCCTACTTCTCTTAGATGCGTCAAAATTTCATCTCTATAAGGTACTGGAATATCTCCTTCAGTTCTAACATATAGGTGTATGTCTGGTGGTAATTTGTCGTCTCCATAGAACTTCTTATATAGAGACACGTAATTTGTTAGTTTTATAGCTCTACCTTGGGGTGTATCAGCGGGTCTTATACATAACTTAGTTATCATGACCATTGCTTCCTCCTTAGACTCAGCAGCATAGAATAAGTGTGCTGGAGCTGGGCCAAGCCAGACTCTCTCGCCAGTCATAGCGTCATATCCATACCATGCATCTTCATTCTCTACGTCTCCAAGTAACATCCTCCTGTATTTCATACCGTGAGGACCTACAATAACAGGTACACCAAGTCTCCAGAAACCAGAGGCTATAGCTGCCGCCTTTTGGCTCATAGCACCCCATGCAACTCCAACAGCTCCAACTCTATTTAAAATGTAATCAGCTATTTCAGCATAATTAGCTCTTAGTGGTAGTTTAGCAAATATATTTGCGATCTTTATTGCCGCACCAGCTATGTGTGAATTAGCAACACAAGAACCTACATTAACAACACCACCTGCCTCAAAAACTCCGGAAAACTCCTCGTAGGGTGTTTGACCCTCTTCATTCTTATACATCGCCGTTGCCATAGCTGAACAACCAGAAGCTGTAACAATATATCTTCTTGATGCAAACTCTCTCACCATTTCAGCTACGTCTTGAGCTCCATCAGGCCAATTAGCACACCCCACAAAAGCAACAACTCCAGGTATTGTGCCTAAAACAATATCTCTACCAACAGCCCTGATCTCTGTGTCTTGTATCGGTCCTCTGCCAGCTCTACACTTATATCTCTCATTAATTAATATTTCTCTAGATGCAGCTAAGATCAAGGATAATACAGGTATTTCTCTAGGACACACGTATTCACATCTTCTACACGCGAAACACTTACTATATAGAGTTTTCAGAGACGAGAGATCTCCTCTCGCCGCTCTCTGTAATGCTACTGATATTGGTAAGTTCTGTGGGCAATTCCTCTCGCAATTTCTACATCCTGCACATTTCTTAGCATATTCAATGATAGTCTTCTCGTCAAATAAATTCCACTTATATTTAACTCTTAGTGGTGCTAGTTTAAATGCTGTTTCAACAGCTACTATTGCGAGTTTATCTTCATCTAATATAACAGCACCTGATATCTTACCTGAAACAAGTTCTTCTATAACACTCTCAGGAGGGGAATGTGTTCTATCTGGAAGCCCCCTTAAAGCCTTATCTGAAGCTGCTAAAACCACAGCCCCAATTTTCTTAGCTTCTTCAACGATATTTGTATATATACATTGCTCATCAATAACAATAACGTCAGGTATACCTGTCCTTATAAATCTCAATTGCCATGATATTGGTCCAACAATTCTAGCTCTCTTCTTCTCATAGCGTGTTATCTCATGGGCTGTACAACAAAGCCCTACAACTTCAACTCTATTTCTCTGCCCTGTTTCTTCAAGATAATCTATTATGGCTGTTGAGGGCAGGACATTGTGACCTATAACTAGAATTATTGGTTTTGATATATCTACTGTACCAATACCTAGATCTACTAGTGGAGACTCGGGATCAGCTTTAGGGAAACCTAGAGTTACTATTTGAACAACATCAGCCACCTCCAATGCCACATGATCTAACATACCGAGATGCAGCACTTTCGACTCGTAATCTACTAGATCCCCTTCTTGACCAGTATGAACACTTGCAAGTGTTTGAACAATCTGTCTCTCAACGTATTCTAATACTACTTTTAAATCTCTCAGAGTTCTCGGTTTAACGCCTGTTACTAGCCTAGTTATAGGCATTTCCACGTAGACTTCTCCGCCGAGATCTATAGGCCAGTCTTCACCATATTTCTCAATGAGTTTATCTAATAATTCTCTAGCATGACTAGTATGTGTTGAAGCACCTATTGAACACACTAGTGTCACTAGTCTCGACTGTTGCTCTGATAGATTTAATCCACAAGAACCCCTCTTCCCTCTCGTTAAATCACACCTACCATATGTACAAAGACAACATAGATCACAGTATGGTAGATATAAAGGCTTATACCTATTCAATAACGTATGATCCCATCTCCTAAGCGTCACAATCGAAGGAAATGGCGTAGGACCTGGCGGCTCTTCCCACTCTTCAACAACATAGCCAATACTTAGATCAATGCTTTTAAGCTCGGCAAAGGGACTTTTCAACTCATCAATTTTAACCCTAATATCCTTAAACGGTATAGACACTATATACACCGATAACTCTGTTATTTCAGTAGAGGTTAAAAAAGACCAATTAGATATGTCTTAAAGAACACTATATATGCTGAGATACAGTTTTCTTAAGGGTAAAAATAGTTCTTGAGAATAAGCTCTTTTATCTTATTTAACTCTACAATCATAGGTGAATTTGAATTGTAATCCAAAATAGATATACCTAACCTATCTGCTTTAACTACACTTTCATCATAGGGTATATGCCCTAAGACTTCTATTCCAATAAGAGATTTCTCAATAAACACTCTATCTTCATCTGAGAATACTTTATTCCCCACGACAACGAAGTTTTTAACGCCAAGGTCTCTAGATAACCTATAGATTTCTCGTGTAACATCTATAGATTTAACTGTAGGCTCTGTAATACACATTAATAAATCTACTCCCCTAGCAACACCTCTACTCATAGGCTCTAATCCCGCAACCATATCTACTATAACCACATCTCTCCTACCAAGAATTAAATGTGAGAGGAGTGCTCGTAAAAACGCATACTCTGGGCAGAGACACCTAGTACCACCCTTCTTCACATAGCCTAGTTTTAGTAGTGTGACATTGTCGGGTGCTTTTACACCATACATCTCTACAACATCATCTACTCTCGGGTTTAGCCTGTAAGCTCCACTGGGTAAAAGAGTTCTCTCCTTTATAAACTCCTCGTCAAAGAGCACGGGCTTAGAATTAGCAACCATAGGATCTAGACCTAAAGCTCGTGCGAGGTTTAAACTAGGATCAGCGTCAACAGCTATAACACTATAACCACTCCTCCCAATTAACCTAGCTAAACAAGCAGCTATAGTAGTTTTTCCAACACCACCTTTCCCGATAACAATAATCTTCAATACCTAGCCCCTTTTCCTCAATACAACTTTATGCCCTATGAAATCAATATAGGCTATTTCAACATCATCAATATCATATCTATTACCATAAATATCAGTAAAGACATAGCCATTTTGCTTAGGAGTCATAAGAGCTATTTCTTTAGCAATAAGCTTTTCACCATCTACATCAATTAAATAGACATTTGACTCACACATATTCTAAACCCTGCTTAGAATTAGTTATTAAAAATTAAATATTTTATCATAACTATGTAATTTCTATTCCTCAATATTCTCTCACAGGTTCTCACTAATATCAATTTTGTGTGTTATAGAGTTTAATTAGGATTAAACAAAATACGTAAAATTCAGAGGACTTATTTAAATTAGAGGAAGCTGATTAGAAGTGTTCAAAAAGTTACGTTACTTCAATTAATGATGCTGTAGCGCCTCCACTACCATGACATAGTGATGCTATACCAATCTTTTTACCTAGGGTTTTAAGGGCATTAATTAATGTTACTAATATTCGTGCTCCAGTAGCTCCTATTGGGTGACCTAGAGCTATAGCACCTCCAAATATATTTAGCTTATCTCTACTTACTCCAAGAGCTTTTTCAAAAGCAATAGTTGACACAGCAAAAGCCTCATTATTCTCAAATAAGTCAATGTCTTTAAGTGAGATTGAGAATCCTTTTAATAACTCTATAACAGCTTTAGGAGGCATTCCTATAAACTCCCTTGGATCACCATCTACTGAGGAGTAGCCAAGAAGCCTAGCTAGGGGTTTAAATCCAAGCCCCTTAGCCCACTCCTCTTCAGCTAAGACTAAGAAAGCTGCCCCATCACTTAGTTGTGAAGAGTTTCCAGCAGTATGTAAGCCATTTGTAGTAAATACTGGGGGTAAATTAGCTAGTTTTTCAAGACTTACATCTCTCCTTATACCCTCATCTACTAAAACCTCTCCTATAGATGTCTTAACAGGTACTATTTCATTCTTAAAGTAACCTTCATCTGTAGCCTTAATAGCCCTCACATGACTCTCATATGCTACTACATCGAGTTCTTCTCGAGTAGCTCCAATTTTTTTCGCATATTCATCAGCTATAACACCCATGTGTAAATTGCTAAATGGATCTGTAAGACCATCTAGGATCATAGAATCTAATACCTCGAATTTCCTATGAGTTAAGTGTTTAACCCCCCACCTAACTCCACTAGGAAGTAATAGGGGTGCATAACTCATACTCTCTACGCCACCTGCTATAGCTAATTTAACTACACCATATGATATGTGAAGAGCTGCTAAATGTACAGCCTCCATAGCTGAAGAACAAACATGATCTACATTAACCGCTTGGATATTACTCGGTAAACCAGCAGTCATAGCAATCTGCTTAGCTGTAAGTTGCCCAGCACCCCCCCTTAAAACCTGTCCAACAACAATTAACTCTACATCTGAACCCTTCAATTGTAATTTTGATAAAGCTTCACGTATCACTATTGAAGCTAACTGCACAGGTGTTAGGTCTTTAAAAGCCCCGCCGAAGCGGCCTATAGGAGTTCTAAAAGCTCCAAGTACTACTACTCCTCTATATTTAACTAACAACTCTAACACCCAATATAAACCTCATTATTTACAATTAATAAACTACGACTTGGCTACCTTCAATCTCTCTATAAGCTTTGGTATAATTACGAATAGATCTCCTACTAGGCCGTAATCAGCTATTCTAAATATGGGGGCTTCAGGATCTTTATTTATAGCTATAATTATCTTAGAATCTTTCATTCCAACTACGTGTTGTATAGCGCCAGAAATCCCAACTGCTATGTATATATCTGGCTTAACTGTTTGACCTGTTAAGCCCACCTGGTGATCATAAGATATCCAGCCGGCATCTACAGCTGCACGTGATGCCCCTACTTCACCCCCTAAGAGTTCAGCTAATTCTCTTATTAATTTAAAACCTTCAGGTCTAGCCCCCCTACCACCTGAAACAATAATCTTAGCTGATCTCAAATCAACCTTTCTCCTCTCTCTTTTAACCTCTAAGACCTCTAAGCATCCAACATCTTCCTCAGAGAAATCTATAGTCCACTCCTTAATTCTGCCAGACCTACTAGTATCTCTAGGTGGCACTGAGTAAACACCTGGTCTTACAGTAGCCATTTGAGGCCTATGATTAGGTGTTACTATAGCCGCCATAATTGTTCCTCCAAAAGTAGGTCTTATTTGGTAAAGTAATTTCTCATATTTTTTACCAGTAATAGGATCTACATAATCACCTATTTCAATAGCTGTACAATCCGCTGTTATCCCTGTACCTAGTCTTGCTGCCACCCTAGGCGCTAATTCTCTACCAGTAGTTGTAGCAGGAAATAGGAATATATCAGGTTTCTCGTTTTCAACTACTTCTACAATAGCTCTAGTGTAGAATAAGAGATTATATTTTGAAAGCACCTCATTATCAACTACGTGAACTTCACTAGCTCCACGATAAATCAATTCATCAGCTAATTTACGAACACCAAAACCTACTAACATAGCACTTACTGAAAATCCATGTTTATCAGCTAATTCTCTAGCTCTCCCTATAAGCTCTAAAGAAGGCTCTGCTATACCCTCTTCTACTACTTCGGCGTAAACAAAGATTTTACTCATTACACTCATCTCGAATTATTACTTTAACTTTACACCATCTTTTCTGAGCTCTGCGAGGAAGTTATCTATAAGCCTATCAATGTCTGTATCAGTAAATATCTTACCTCTTCTCTTAATTTCTGCAGCCCACATTTTAATAACTCTCGTTGGAGAACCTAAGAGCCCTACTTTAGATGTGTCTATAGAGACGTCATCAGCATTCAACGTAGTTATTTGTTTTCTCCTAGCTGTAATTACATCACGTAGTGTAGGTATACGTGGCGTATAACTAGTACCAGCTATAGTTAACACAGCTGGCATTTTAACTCTAATAACCATATAACCACCTTCAATTAGCTTTTTAACTTTAACATACCCCCCACTCACTTCTAATATCTTATCAACATATGAGACGCTTGGAAGCCCTAACCACTCCGCTACCTCGGGACCTATGTGGGCAGTATTACTATCAGATGATTCAACACCACATAAAACTAAATCTACTTTACCCAGCTTACTCCAGAGTTTTTTTACTACCATGCTGAGTGCGTAAGAGGTAGCTAAGGTATCTGACCCAGCTAACCTTGGATCACTGAGTAAAATAAACTCATCAACCCCCATAGCTAAAGCTTCTCTAAGAGCATCTATAGCGTGTGGAGGAGCCATAGAAACACCAATAACAATACCACCTAAAGCTTCTCTGAGTTGTAAAGCGGCTTCAACAGCATATTTATCATAGGGATTCATAACAAGCTTCATTGATAACCTATCAAGAGTACCATCAGGCTTAAACTTTGGAGGCTCTTTAGGGTCTGGAACAGGCTTTACTAAAACTACTATATTAAGCCGTTCACTAGAGGGATTTTGCTTAGAGTTAACTGTAACCACTATGAACACCTCAGAACCCTTTAATTTACTTAAATAAAAAATTATTTGCCACTAATACTACTTAATATACTCCCTGCCTAGAAGCTCTCTAGCTACTATAAGCCTCATAATGTCTGAAGAACCTTCAGCCCAATCATAGCTCTTAACAGCCTTCCACGCTAGTGCTACTGGGTTTTCTTCAGTATACCCAAAAGCCCCCATCCACCTCATAGCATCATCCAAGGCCATTTTAGCTGTCTCAACAGCGAAGAGTTTGGCTGATGCAACTATTTTAGTTACTTCAAACCTACCAATTTTACCTTCTTGCTCCATTTTCAAAGCCCATAGAGCTTTATAGGCTAATGCATGGGCAGCTTCAAGCCTAGACCAATTAGTAGCTAGTTGGAATTGTACTCCTTGGAATTTAGCTATGGGTTGTCCAAAAGCCCTCCTCTGCTTTATATAATCAATAGCTATTTCTATTGCTCTCTTAGCTGCTACTGCACAAGTTAATGCTATGTAGGCTCTAGCGTGATCAAAGCCTTCCATTGCAATATAAAAGCCTCTTCCTTCATCTCCAATTCTATATGTCTCTGGAATCCTCACATCATTCAAAGTGAAACTGCCAAAAGACCATCCCTTTCTACCTATTTCTTTCTCTAATCTCGTAGTGATCTTTGGGTGAGTTAGAGGTATAAAGAAGAACGTCATTCCTCTATGACCTTTACTCTTATCTGTATAAGTTAAAGTAACGTGACCTCCGCCTTCTTTAAACCAAGTACCCTTCTCTCTAGCCTCTCTAACGCCAGAAATATATGCTTTCTCACCATTGATAACATATTCATTACCCTCTCTCCTAGCAATCGTTGATATACCTGTTAAATCTGAACCAGCTCCAGGCTCTGTCGTAGCTATTCCTATCCATAGATCTCCTCGAGCAGCCTTTCTTATTACATCTTCTCTAAACTCCTCACTTCCATATTTACAAGCTATATAACCCCAGGATGTATGAACTAAGAAAGTCACAGCCAGAGAACACTCAGGATCTCCTCGAACTATCTCTTCAAGCACCAACCCAGCTGTAATTGGATCTAATCCTAAACCATCATACTTATCTGGAATAACAACACCAAAAAGCCCTAATCTAGCCATTTCTCTAATAATCTCTGGTGGAATCATCTGTTTCTCTTCAAATTCAACAACTCTTGGGGCAATATACTTCTCCGAGAACTCTCGAACTACAGCCTTAAGCTCCTCCTGCTCTTTTGTAATTGCAAAATCTACTGGCATACAAAACACCTCTATCAATAAATTCCACTTTAAGAGAAGTAACCAAGTAGTATTTAAATATATCAATACAATATCTACTTCAAGCAATAATTTAACTAGAGATCTCTTAGCAAACTCGTAATCAGGTTTTATCAAGTGTATAAAAAAGATTTTATTTACCTTTCCATTGTGGTTTTCTCTTTTCTAAGAATGCTTTAATACCTTCTTTAGCGTCCTCGGTAGATGTCGTAATTATAAATGTGCTACGTTCAATTTCTAGCCCAGTTGACATCATAATTCTTAAACTCTTGTTTAAAACACTTTTAGCTGCAGATAATGCTACCGGGCTTTTCTCAGCTAGTTTTTTAGCTAATAATAAAGCTTCTTCTACAACTTTATCAGCTGGTACAACTTTATTAACTACACCGAGTTTTAAGGCCTCTTCAGCGCTAATCCTATCTCCGAGCATGATGAGTTCTCGGGCTTTATATGGCCCTAAAGTAATTAGTAGTTTCTGCGTAGCACCCCATCCTGGTATTATACCCAGGTTTATTTCAGGTGAGCCTAGCTGAGAGCCTTCAGCAGCAATTATTAAGTCGCATGCTAAGGCTAATTCAAAGCCTCCTCCAAGAGCAAACCCATGGACAGCCGCTATGACTGGTTTCTCGAGGGATTCCAAGAATTCAAATACTCTACGCCCTAGATCTATGAATTCTCTAATCTCTGTTGAACTCTTAGTGAACTCGACTACATCAGCTCCAGCACAAAACGCCTTACCAGCACCAGTTATAACTATAACTTTAACCTCAGGATCTTTGCTTGCAGATTCCAGCGTTTCTAATAGGTCAATTAATACTTCTCTAGAGAGAGCATTAAGCTTCTCTGGCCTATTTAGAGTTACTATTGCTATACTATCTTTTTTCTCATAGTTCACGTATTTTGGTCTCTCAAGGGTCAAGGGGCACACCTTAATATGTATAAAAACCTCTATTAGTCTTACGGCCGAGATATCCTGCAGTTACTAGTCTTCTAAGTATTGTTGGTGGGTGATATGCTAAATTACCAGTCTCTTTATACAGTATTTCAGATATATTGAGAAGTATATCTAATCCTATGAAGTCGGCTAGTTCTAGAGGGCCCATAGGCCAATTATAACCTAGTTTCATAGCAGTATCTATATCTCTAGCTGATGCGACACCTTGCTCATATAGCCTTATAGCCTCTAGTATCGCTATAATACCTATCCTATTAGCTATAAAACCTGGAACATCTTTGCAGAGCACAGGGACCTTTCCCAACTTCTCAGCTAATTTCTTAGCCAATTCTACAGTCTCATCAGATGTTTGAAGACCTCTCACAATTTCAACTAATTTCATAACTTGAGGTGGATTAAAGAAGTGCATACCAATAACTTTATCAGGTCTATTAGTTACTGCAGCGAGAGCTGTTATACTAAGTGTAGATGTATTACTAGCTAATATAGCGTGTCTCGGCGCGTGAGCATCTAATTCCTTAAAAACCCTCTTCTTAACTTCTAAATCCTCAAAAACAGCCTCTATAGCGAAATCAGCTGATCTCGCTGCTTCAATTAGATTTGTCGTAGTTTTAATTCTTGATAGAATCTCTTGCATCTGGCTCTCAGTAATCTTACCTTTTTCTAACAATCTTTTTAAACCAAAAGGGCCACTAATTATAATCTCTATACCCTTACGGAGTATGTCTTCACTTAGATCAACAGCTACAACTTCAAAACCTGTTTGTGCAAAGATCTGAGCTATACCAGTACCCATAGTTCCAAATCCTATAACAACGACACGAGAGATCTCCATACTATCACTCACCAAACAAACTCCCCCAAGCTTAGGAAATAAACTTTAACTTAAAAAGCTATGATTTACAATTAGCTATGGATAAATTTTCTAACGTCTACGAGTAAAATTCATTTATCATAGTTAGCTTACCTCTAACTATGAACATTGTTTTATTAGTTTAGTTTTTAACTTCTATAACTAGAAGAAGACGTAGTGTGTGATATGAATGGAATTTATTAGTATGAGATCTATTAATGCTATTATATTGGCAGCTGTTTATGCTATATTAGTACTAGTATTACCTGGTCTTAGTTATGGACCTTTACAAGTGAGAATAGCTGATGTGCTCTCGCCATTACCATATGTTATGGGTTTTGAAAGTGTTATTGGATTAACTCTTGGTACTTTAATAGCAAATGTATTCTCGCCTTATGGGATCTGGGATATGATAATAGGAACTCTTTGTACATTTACATATGCACTAATAGACTGGTTTCTCGGTAAATTAATAGGCTATAAGAAGTGGATGCTCATAGTAATAGCTACCGTGAACTCTATAATAGTAGGCTTTTACATTGGAGTATTATTACTAGGTATTATTGGCGGCGGCGGAAACCTCACATACCTATTCATACTACTAACAAGTGAAAGCTTTATATCAATGAGTATTGGAAGCTTAATACTAGTACCGACAATTAGAAAATACTATAAGGTCTTTAAGTGAATTTCCTCATATGAATAAGTTAAAGGTATTCTTTATCTAATGTTTCTATCTTATATTTCAAATACTTGAAGTCACCATAAATTATATGGTCATGGTGATGTTTATTGATCACTGTAGAACTTATTAATGTGTGGGTTTATTATGGAGATAAGAGTGTTCTTAAAGGGATTTCAGCTAAATTTACTCCAGGTGTACATGTTATTCTTGGAAGAAATGGTGCTGGTAAGACGACATTATTAAGGGCTATTGCGAGACTTGTTGAGTTCAGAGGAGAGATCATTGTTATGGGTAAGAGTATTAAGGGCTTAAAGAGGAGAGATCTTGTAAAACTCGTAGGGTATTGTTGGCAAAACCCCTACTATGGCTTTATAGAGGCTACTGTTAGAGATGAAATAAGAGCTACTCTAGATACTCTAAGATTGCCGGGTAACTGGGAGGTTGTGAAATTACTTGTATCAGAAGAGCTTATGGAGCGCGATCCCTTCACTCTTAGTGGAGGAGAGGCTAAGCGTGTCTCTATGGCCTCTATTCTTATTGCCGACCAGCCTATATGGCTTCTAGATGATCCTTTCATGTTTCTAGATAAAAGTGGTGTAGACTCTATTTTAAGACTTGTTGAATATGGTAGAAGTAGAGGTAAAACTATTATTGCAACTATGCATGAGGTATTTTATGCTTCTCTACTAAAACCAGACACTTATATTATACTAGATCAGGGCGTAATATCTAGTAGTGGTGAGTGGCAGAGTCTTAGCGATGATGTATTAGAAAAAGCGGGTATTCTACCTAGAGGTGAGATCTGTGCTTCTATCTGTACTTCGCGAGGTATTAGATTATAAGTATAAAGCTCCACAAATACTACTCTCACCATGGTCTTTCTCATTTAAATTTGTACTTCTAATTTCCTCAGTAGTATTTTCTATTACACAACAAATTATCATAGCAATAGCCTATGTAATAGCTCTATTATCAATACTCCTAGTTCTTGGTTTATGGAGATCTACAATTTATATAATCACCTCAATACTAATTCTCCACGCTTCAATGACACTTGGAGCTCTGCTACTACACGGAGACCTTGCTAGAGTTACAAGATTTACTCTTGTAGCGGCATCAACACTACCAGTACTTGTGCTCATAGCTTCTACAACAAAACCCTCAGCTCTCAAGAGAATGCCAATACTCTATTTACTCTCTATAGTTTTTAACAACGTTCTCAGAGAGATATTAGATGTAGTTACTGTATATAGAGCTCGTGGTGTAGAAGGTTTAAACTACTGGTTACGGGTAATAATAGCCTCAATAACGCTGAGTATTTCAAGATCATCCTCGTTAATAGACTCCCTGAGATCTAGGGGTATAGAGGTAGAGAAAGAACACTAATCTCTTAAGTTTCATCCTCACGGATATTTTATATTGGTGATTAAAACTTGCTCGAATTAATACTACTAGTAGTTATCATTGTGCTTGTAGCTTACTATCAGTTTAAACTGAGAAGTATACATGAGAAAATATATTTTCTCGCCGTAGAAGAAGCCAAGAAGCTCTTTAACGAGTGGAGAAAATATGAGCTTGAAGTAGTTAAGAGGAGTATTGAAGAGTCTTTGAGAAAAGATTTTGAATCTCAGTTAGAGAAGTGGAAATTAATAGAAGAGAAGAAAATTAGAGAAGACGCTGTAAAGAGAAGTCTTGCTACTATTCTCGGCAAAGTTGGAGAAGAACTAGCACCATTAGTATTATTTCTAAGTCTAAATATTGAGCCAAAAGATCTAAGGCACTTAGGTTCTCCAGTAGACTATGTAGCTTTTAAGGGGTTTTCACGTGGCATTATAGAAGAGATCTTGTTTATAGAGGTGAAGACTAGTGAGTCTTCAAGACTCTCTGACATTGAGAGAGAAGTTAAAAGAGCTGTCGAAGAGAAGAGGATAAGATATGTTGTAATAAATATTAGAGAAGAATTTGAAAAACTACTTAGAGAACAGTTATAAAGCCTAAATAGCTAAATTATTCTCTTGTTATTCTCCTCTTAATCTTAATAGCTCTAATAGTTTCTTCACGCCTCATTTCATCAAATTTCATTGTGAGATATCTTATTGTTCTTTCAAGTCTCGGTATATATACCTTCTCTAACATGTTAACTATCCTCCTTAATCTCCTGATCTCGGCGCCAAGATTTACTAGGGCCTTCTCGTACTCGGCGATTTTAGTTAAAAGTTCAAGTATTTCTTTCCTGGTTAATTGTAGTTCTGAGAGTTCTAGTGGTAAATATGGTTGTGGTGTTGGTATATCAGTTATATTATACGAGTAACTCCATACACCCATAATATTTTTATAGCTTACTTGTAGCTTAGCTATAGCTGGTACTGTTGAGGAGTACACTTCTAATGCCTCTAACCCGTGTAAGTAGAGTGCTGTGTAGTAGCTAGAGTAAGCCTTTATTAATAGCTCATTAAGTCTTCTCCTAGCTTCAACTACAGATTTTAGTGTTTCCCTGAAGACTTCTAGTAAATATATTTCTCTATCTCTAAGTAAGCTGTGAAATCGCCTAGCTAGTGCTAGTCTTCTTCTAAGTCTCAGTAGTTCTATCCTAGTTGGTCTAGGTATTTTAATAGTCTCTGTACTCATTTCTGAGACCTATATTTGGGGTGATACTTCTTAATAAGTTCTTCTCTAATAGCAAGCTCTTCTTCGGGTAGTATACTAAAGAGATCCCATGCTAAATCTAACGTCTCTTCAATAGTTCTCCTCTCATATTCACCTTGATTTATAAATTTAGTTTCAAAGGCATCTGCAAATTCCAGATATTTCTTATCTCTCTCAGTTAGAGACTCTGTGCCCACAATAGCTATGATTTCTCTTAACCTCTGTCCATCAGCATAAGCTCTATATAGTTGTCCGAAGACTGGGTGATGGTCTTCTCTAGTCTTACCTGGACCTATACCCTCTTTCATCATTCTTGAAAGTGATAGGAAGACATCAACCGGTGGATATATTCCCTTACGCCAGAGGTCTCTAGATAATACTATTTGACCTTCTGTAATGTAACCTGTGAGGTCTGGTATTGGGTGTGTTATGTCGTCATCAGGCATTGTAAGTATTGGCATTATTGTAACACTACCTTTCTTACCGTAGACTCTACCAGCTCTCTCATACATTGTAGCGAGGTCTGTGTACATGTAGCCTGGATAACCCCTTCTACCAGGGACTTCTTCTCTAGCAGCTGAGATCTCTCTAAGACTCTCACAGTAGTTAGTCATATCTGTGAGGATTGTAAGGACATGCATATTGTGTTTCCACGCTAAGTGCTCAGCTAGAGTTAAAGCTGTCCTCGGCAAGGCGAGTTTCTCTACTGTAGGTGCTGAAGCCGGCGCTATAAATGCAGCTGTTCTATCAATAGCACCCATTTTCCTCAACTCGTTGAGGAAGTACATAGCCTCTTCAAATGTAACTCCAATAGCTCCAAAAACAACGGCAAAGCTCTCTTCTTTACCCTTAACTCTAGCTTGTCTCACAATTTGCATAGCGATCTTATTGTGTGGTAACCCACTACCAGAAAATATTGGAAGCTTTTGTCCACGTACAAGTGTAAGCATTCCATCTACAACAGAAATACCTGTCTCAATAAACTCAGATGGCGGCTCTCTAAGTGCTGGATTTAATGGCTCACCATGAATGTCCATATAGTCTTCTGGTATTACTGGAGGTCCACCATCTATAGGCTGTGCTAATCCATTAAAAATTCTCCCCAACATATCAATTGATATTGGAAGTCTAAGTCTTTCGCCACGCAGCTTCACAGTTGTCTTCCCAGGTGTAATGCCGAGAGAAGACCCAAAGATCTGTGTAACAGCTACATCTTGTGATACATCTACAACTTGTCCTAACCTCACATCGCCATCAACATCTAGTTCTACGAGCTCACCATAACGTACTCCAGGTAGTGTTTTTACAAAGACCAATGAGCCTCTAGCACCATAAACCTGCCTAGTAATTCTAGTATATAATTTAACTTCCACTACTCTCACCCATAATACTCTCAATTTCCTTCTTAAATGATTTTTTAAACTCCTCGTAGAGCTTCTTTACATCTTCAAGTGCATATAGCCTAAATCTATATATTAAATAAGGTGACTTCAACTCCCTGATCTTAAATACAGGGACTCCGCTCTTTACTAATTTAAGACTTGTATTATAAAACTCTATAATAGCATTCATTATTAATAAACCTTTTTCAAGTGAAGAGTATGCATCATTAGGATCGTATTCATTCTGTTGGAGAAATGCCTCTCTAATCATTCTTGCAACTTCTAGTAGTAATTTATCTTCTTCTGGCAGGGCCTCAGGACCTACGAGTCTTACAATATCTAATAACTCAGATTCTCTCTGTAGTATTTTAAGAAATAGATTTCTATATTCAAGCCACTTACCACCAGAGACCTCATCTAAATATTCTCTTACGAAGTCTACGTAGAGGCTATAACTAGTAAGCCAGCTTATAGCTGGGAAATGTCTTCTAGTCGCTAATTCATAGTCTAATGCGTAGAGTGCTTGAATATACCTCAAAGTATTTCTAACAACAGGCTCACTGAAATCTCCACCTGGAGGTGATATAGCTCCAAAAATAGTCACACTCCCAGTTCTCTCAGGCGATCCTAAAGCTATCACTCTACCAGCTCTCTCATAGAACTCTGCTAATCTACTAGCTAGATATGCTGGAAAACCCTCTTCACCAGGCATTTCCTCCATTCTACCACTAATTTCTCTCATAGCCTCAGCCCACCTACTCGTAGAGTCAGCTACTACTAGTACATCGTAGCCCATATCTCTAAAGTACTCTGCTATAGTGACTCCTAATAGGACACTTGTCTCTCTAGCAGCTACAGGCATATTACTAGTATTAGCTATAAATACAGACCTCTCCATCATGGGTCTACCACGTCTCACATCGAAAAGCTCTCTAAAACTCTTAAGAGCATCAGACATCTCATTACCTCGCTCACCGCAACCAACAAATATAGCTATGTCAGCGTGACTCCACTTCGTTAAAGACTGTAACATAACAGTCTTACCGGTGCCAAAGCCGCCGGGTACTGCTGCTTTACCACCTTTAGCTATTGGGAATATTAGGTCAATTACACGTTTACCAGTAATTAAAGGTTCACTAGGTGGTAATTTCTCTTTAAATGGCCTTGGAACTCTCACAGGCCAGATTTGATACAACTTAACTTCGTGTTTTACACTACCAGCAGAGATCACAGCTATAGTGTCCTCGATAGTGTGCTCGCCGCTTCCAGCGATCCATTCAATAATACCCCTAATGCCCGGTGGTATTGTGATCTTGTGGTCAATTAGTGGTGTTTCTTTCACAGATCCTAAAATATCGCCTTCACCAACTTTCTCTCCAACCCTGATCTCAGCGTTTCTCTCAAAAACCCACTTCTTACCCCTATCAAGAGCATTTACTTTTACACCCCTCTTAATGAAAATATCTCTTAGTATTCTCCCGATTTCTAGTTCAGGTCTCTGTAATCCATCATATATTGAGCCAATAAGTCCTGGTCCAAGCTCAGCTGAGAGTAGTCTACCAGTTGCCTCTACTTTCTCGCCAACAGTAAGTCCTGTCGTCTCCTCGTAGACTTGTATATATGTCTTCTCACTTCTCACAGCTATGACTTCTCCAATTAAACCCTCATCGCCAACATAAACTACCTCATACATTCTAGGAGACTCTAAACCCTCAGCAACTACGAGTGGGCCTGCAATTCTATAAATCCTCCCTAGGCGAGCAGGCATATTAACCACTCACCTCATAACCAACTACTCTTAAGACAAGTCTCCTGTAATATAAATTAGGGTTGCGGGTTAAAGCCTCCTTTGTGTCTGGTATTATGGTTACTAGTGGTGTTAAACCCTTCTCATTAAGAGTCATATAGTCTAATCCCAGAGCCTGCATAATAGATTCTTCAACTAGAATAACACTAACATCTCTCATAGCCTTGTATTCCTCAATTAATTTAAGGGCTTCACTTGGACCACTAACACTATGTATTTCACTGAATCCTAAAAGCCTATAGAAATATGTTCTCTCCTTATCAGCAATAACAACAACTCTTTTAGATTCCTTCACCATGGTCTTAACCATCTCGAAAACAATATTCTCAACAATGAGTACCTAAACAACCTATCAATACCAAATAATGTTACAAGATCTATCAGTTTATTAGTATAGTATAGAGCGTTTTTAGCTATATCATAGAGAGTCATTACTCCACAACACCACATCTCCACAAGGTCTTCTCTGTGCTTTATAGCTTCAAGCAGTTTCGCTAAGCCTGACTCAAAATACACTACTCCAGAGCCTTTAAGAAATCCGAGACTACTACCTATTAGTTGTTGTAATGACAATTCTTCTCCTAACTTTAATGTTTTTAAATTATTAAGATACCTATTGTAGAAAAAAGCATCTAATAGAGCTAATATAGCTAATGCTCTTTCACAATCTTCACCGGTCTTTTCACATACATTTTTAAGTCTTAAAAGATGTGTTGAGATAATGCAGCTAAATTGCATAATACCACTACATTTACTATAATCTACCAATTTCACATACTGTAAGGGCTTCCCGTTGAGAACTTTTACCCCTAATTTCGAATACACAAGCTCCAGTTCACTAGTTTCCATGATTACTCTGAGAAGCTCAAGGAACTCTTTGGATAAGTATTGTGACATCATGTTGAAGTCTAATAGAGAAAGTTCTAATAACGCCTTATCGAGGTCTTCAAGGGTCTTAACAGCTATAAGCTTTGTTTGAAGATTCTTGTAGTCTTCAAGAGGAAATTTACTTTCTTTTTCAGCCACCATTTTTATAAGTTCTAATACTGACGGTGGCTTTGCAAGCTCTATGTAGAGGATTGCCTTAGCTGTTCCTTTATCAAGCAAGATTACTCGACCTTAAAGAGCTCTGGTAGTATACTGCGAAGTACTTTTTCAAGCCTAGTCTCATAGGTATTATCGATATAGACTTCACCGCTAGATGTAGATAGTATTATTCCACCACTAATCCTCTGATCCTCTATGATGGTGGCATTAATATTTATCTCCCTAAGAATGCTTTCAACTATATTTTTATCTCTAGGTGACACATATATTATAATGTTCTCTACACTGAAACCACAAGTTTTCAACTCACTTAGAGACTCTAAAATTTCTTTTTTCAGGGAGACTTTTCTGTATTCTTCACTCATATTGTCAAGCAGCTCTTTTATATTCTTTTTAAGCATCTCGACAATTTCTTGTTTAGTTTTCGCAATAATGAGTCTTGCTTCTCTCCTAGCTTCAGCTAATTTAGCCTCTAATCCTAGTTCGCCAAGAACTCTTTTACGCTCCTCTTCAATAATAGCTCTCTTTTTCTCTTCAGCGTCTCTTATAATACTCTTAGCTTTCTCTAAAGCCTCTTTCACAATTTCATCCGCTTCTAGTTTTGCCTTTTCAAGTATAACTCTTTTCAGCTCTTCTAAGCTCAAATATAATACACCCTTAGTGATTACCAGCCGGCAACTAAAAGTGCCATTACTATACCAAACACCATGCCTAATAGGCCGAAAAGTTCTTCGTAAACGGCTAATATCATACCGCTCCCGAAAATGCCACCACGCGTCTTAATAAGTTGTGCTGCTACTTGACCACAAACTACACCTTGTCTCCAAGCTGAAACGAGCTCTGCAAATCCGACATAAAGGCTAATGCCGAGTATGGCTCCAGCTATATGTGGTGGTATTATGCCTTTATACTTAACCAGTATGCTAGGTATTATAAGAAAATATGAGAGAAACATATATGTAAATCCGTAGACGAGTGTTTGTGTCATTGGCAGAAATGCTAGAACAAAGACTCTACCCCTCATACCCGGCTCTTCTGCGAGGGTTGGAATGCCAGACGCTGTTGCTTCCGTTATGCCCATTGTAGTACCTATTACCGCGAGTCCTTCTGCTAATCCGGGTGCTAGAGTAGCCATGAGGGTAAACACTTCACTCATAATTAACACCCTTAATGGTTATAGGGGAGAAGAGATTATAAAGGTTATGTGACATAAGAGAGTTATCTGAGAAACCTATGTGGTAGATCCGATTTTCACCTTTAATAATGATATAAATAAGGGAGATATTTTTCTACCAGAACCCTCGTAGAATTTTGAAGATAGCTCATACATAACTAATCTTAAAGAGTGAACAAATGGACTTAACGATGAGAGGCCTATATTCACTATATGAAGTAGTAGTGAGATTGCTATACCTCCAAGTAAACCAAGTATGAAGCTCATAGAGCTCAATGTTGGAATTAAGTTTAATACTAAGTTATTTATAAGCTCTGCTAATATAGCACTACCTAGAGCTAGGCCTGCAATTCTCACAAAAGAAAGTACATCTGCAAGTATGCCAAGCACGTCAAAAAGCCATAACATAACACCAAAAGGCTTATCCAACAGCGATTTCAATGTAGCATAAAGCATCATTATTACTATTGTAATATAGAGAATTATGCCTCGATCTACTAGCTTTAATAAGCCCCATATATCAGTATTAAGATTAAAAGCAGCATGTATAGCTGATGGCCCTAAAATAGCAATAAGGATAATTAAAACTTCAAGTATAAAGCCAGGCTTATCTCCTATAATGGCTTTTTTAATAGCACCTAGTATATGAGCTATGATTATTACATAATATCCGAGAAGCAATGTGAGAGCTATATAACTTATAATAGCTGAGCCTGTAGCCTCAGGGTCAGCTAGTCTTGCAGGAAGACTTGGTAATAGTTTTGGAACAACTAGTCCTACATAGGATCCTAGTAGTGAACCGAAGAAACTATTGGTTAAAAGACCCGTTACGCAGCCAGCTATACCAGTGTATGTTGCTATGTTTATTAATTTTTTAAGCGTCTCTTTACTCTCAATAAAGTATGGCAATACGAGTCTAGCTCCGATAATAAGTCCTATAGAGTATCCTATATCAGGAAACATTAGTGCAAAGAAAATTAAATAGAAATAAGTGATTAAAGGTGTTGGATCCCACTCCTGAGGCGAGGGATAACCCATTATCTCCGTAAAGATTTCAAATGGCTTAAATGGCTTAAGATTATTAAGCTCTACTGGCGGATTTATTTCCTCCTCGAAAACCACATAACCACTTGCAGCTCTCACTAATTTCTTTAATTCATTTCTTCGAGATCTAAGAGATCGCCCCACTATAACGGCCATATATTTTGAACTAAGAGCCTTGTCAAGAACACCTAGTTCACAGTGCACAGTTTCAGCGAGAACTTTAAGTAATGCTAGTTCATAAAGCCTACTCTCTAAGAGGTCCTCAAGCCTACTCTCAATACTGGTTAAGCGTGTTTCGATCTCTCTAATAGACTTATCCACATTAGATAATTCAATGAAATTACTTGTATCTGTCACTGGAACTTCTAGTTTCTTAACTAATGGTTCGACGTTCTCATACGCTCTTTTGTCTAATACAACAACAGCTACAGCTTTTTCCTCGCCGAGAACTCGGTAGAAAAGTACTTTAAGAGATTTTGACATTACCTCCTCTACTTCGCGAACATTGCCATAAAGCGTCTTAGAGATAAGATATTCACCCTCGTAGTTTATTAACGACTTATCAAGCAAGCCTATATTTTTTGAGAGTTCTGAGATAACAAACCTTAGAGCTTTAAGCTTCTCTAATTCACTCTTAACCCTCTCAGCATCTTCTACTAGGCGCTCAACTATTTCACTTATTTCTTCAAATTCATTTATAAGTTTTTCAAGAGCTTTATCAGTATCCCAAGGAAGCTCTTTAATTTCAATTTCAATGCTTTTCCTTACTAGAGAACTAAGCCTTTTAAAGAGCGTTAGTGCTCTCTCAGCTAATTCAATTCTCTTTCTAATGGTTTCTAATGCCTTGCCGGCCTCTTGTGGTGGTAATGGCTCTAGAAGCCCCCTTCTAACGAAATCCTCTGTAAGATCTTCAACTCTATCTTTCGGCACTATAATGTATGTTTTCAGAGCTATGTCAGGCCTATTTAAAAAGAACTTTGAGAGAAGCCTCAAATGTCACTCGACCTCTATGCCTGCAACTATAGAAGCAATGCGCTTAGCATAATTAATAACTCTTTTACTAAGGCTTTCTCTTAATTTATTTGCAGTTTTCTCAGCTTCTTCAATTATTCGTTTGGCTTCACGCTCAATACTCTCTTCTAGTTTTTTCCTCTCAGCTGTGAGTTCTACAAGATAAGACTTATCTTCTAATATCTCAGCTGCCTTCCTCCTAGCCTCTCTTAAGATCTCCTCGGCCCTTCTCTTAGCCTCTTCAACAATCTTCTCTGCTTCAGCTTCTATGTCTCTCATAATACTGCTCATAAAAACACCTTCAAATAACTATCTATATCATATCTAGTCCAGTATAATATCACACAGGATTTTTAACTAAAAAATACTTAGATGGTATGTATTCATGACTTCTAAAGATTAGAGGGTCGTTGAGATCTCTTTAAAATGATCTGATCTATAATTCACTTTAATGCTTTCTAAGAGGTTACGTCATGAACGCTTTTTCTCCATTATTAATATCTACGTCAAGAACTTTAGTTACATTTTTAATGCTATTAGACCCTATGACGATCTATTTAAATTAATTTAATATAATAAAGTATATAGATGTCTATAGGGGGTTTCATGGCGAAATCTGTTATTCTTAGGCTTCCATATAGTATAATTGAAAAACTTAGTAGAGAAGCTAAAAAGTTAGATATGAGTGTAGAAGAATACGTTATTGAACTTATCTCATCTTCACTAGATCCTCTAGAGAGAGCCCACGAATACATTGAGGCTTCTCTTGGCTTATTAGAGCAGGCCATTGAAGAGGTTAAGAGAGGGGATATTAGGCAAGGAGCAGAGAAACTGTGGGGTGCCACATCATTAGCTATAAAAGCTTATGCTTGGTGGAGAGATAAGAGACGTCTAGTTAGCCATGGAGAATTATGGGAGTATAGGAGAATTGTTGAAAAAGAACTTGGAGAATGGGTATATGATTCTTGGATGGTTGCTAATAGTATGCATATTTGTTTCTACGAAGGTTGGTGTAGTAGAGAAGACTTAGAAGAAGCTTATAAAAGAATTAAGAGGCTTATTGAGGAGATCGCTAAGAGAATAAGAGAGAGTTAATATACATGACAATGAGAATAGTGTAGAAGTTAAATAGGTTATTTATAAGAAGATCTTTTAGACTTGTTTCTAAATCACTTATATTTGAATTTTGAATACGAATTTAAAGCTCTAGGCATATCTAGATATCTAGTATCAGGGGGTGTATTAGTGGAGAAGGGTGTGAGTAAGATAGGATATTTGAAAGAAGTTGTTATTGAGAAAATTGGAAGACTTCGCCCTATTGAAGAGAGTGAGAAGAGTGGCAGTGAGGTTAAAACTGAAACTAGTAAGAAATAATAATAGTATTGAGATTATAGCGTTACTTAATAGTGGATATGAGACCTTTGAACCCGAAATATTAGTACCATCAACTACTGCTAGAGATCTCTTCTTATATCCGCGATTACCCCAGGGTGCTATTATTAGGGAATATATGCTCGCTGATGGCAGCATCACGAGGCTTATTAAAATACCAAGAGCAGTTCTAATCTATGTTGTAGAAGAGGATAGAATTGTAGGTCCAGTAGAGACATCACTAGTTATTAGTGAGAAAGCTGAAGAGCCCTTAATTAGTGATAAGTTAGCTGGTAAATTAGGAATAGCTGTATTAGACTTTGCCGAGGGTTTCTGGTGTTTTAGAGATGAAATAGGGAAAACTATGAGGAGATCAAAATAACGAGATCTTAGCAGCCAGATGTAAATATACTCAGAGGATTTATATAAATAGATTAGAAATAGATTAGACAAAAATCCCTTATTCAAATGTTTAAATTAATTGTAGCTAGCAGTTTCAACTGTGAAAACTACTATTCCCTGTCTTAATGTATTTACATAAAACTCCCTGTTCTCTCGGAGGCTTTCTCTAGCTCATGTGTAGATTTAACTGTGATCTCTACATCTACATCTCTCACAGAGGTCAATATAAATCTCTTATCGCCTGGTTTGTAGTCTGTGATAACTAATATGTCAATATCACTAAGTCCTCTCACAAATTTTCTCTCACCTAGAGATCCTGTAATGATTATTCTTAAAGGTCTTAGCTCCATTATAATTCTGTCTAATAGTTGTTCTAATGGCTCTATTAGGTCTCATATATTATCACTACTAAAGATCTCTCTCAACTTCTCTTTTAACAAATTCAATAATCTCCACCGCTACTCCTAATGCCTCTTCACTCTCACTCCTACTATAGTGTTTATGTGGAGGTAGAGCTGACCATGCACTAGAATATCTAGTTGGAATATGTGGGAATATAATACCTATCAAGTCTCTTAATTCTCTCAACAAGATCTCCAGGTATATTGACAATACTAGTAGCCTCCTCTACTAATCTCATAACACTATGTGTACGCAGATAGACACCAAGTCTTTTAATACAAAGTGCTTTGAGAGCTTTCTCTACTGCTTGATGCGGGAAAAACACACCTTACTCCATTTTCCTATCTGGAGGAGTCCTTGAGCAGTCTCTAAGTCATCAATAGCTTCTCCAAATCAGTCTTTATATCTCTCATAACTCAAGTAAATCCTCAAGTACATATCTACTTGTAATAGCTATACTTAAAAGCATACTTAAGCTTGGTTTTAAGCGAACATCACGTGAATTCTAGGGATCAGGTGTTAATGAAGCAGTTCTTGGCTAGATTAGAGATATTTTAAGTTTCAAATAATATATACATGGGTGTGAGTATTTTGTCAAAGTATTCAAGTATTAGTGATAAGCTTGATGAGTGGCTCGAGTATTTTAAAGAAGCTCGAGAAATTAGGAGAAAATATGCTAACTGGAATTTTATAAGATCTCAGCCGCCAAAGATCAGGGTAGCATTAGAATACTACATTGAGACAGGGGACTTGTATAATGCTGCTAAAATAGCTGGTATGACTATGGATGAGTTTAATGAGTTAAGGATTAAAGCAGGGATTCCGAGTATTGGCTAATGCTATAGCTGATACATCATTTATAATAGATTGGGTTAGATATTCAAAAAGTAAATCTATATTTAAGATCTTTGATCTCATCTACATCCCGGAAAGCGTTCTCGCAGAGATTAAAAGTGAACGTACATTGATATGGATTTCTGAGAGTTTAGAAGAAGGAAAATTGGCCATATTTCCTGAATTACCTGATATTTCTAGGGAAGCATTAGATCTAGTTGCTAAAAGTAGGAGATTTCCAGTGAGACCAGTAGATTATCCAGAAGCATTTTGCCTAGTTGTTGGTAAAAGATTTAATCTCATAGTTTTAACTGAAAATGGAGGTGCATTAGCATTGAGAAGCTATGATCCCGAATACCATGATGTTGTGGTGTGGAGAGCTATTGATGTTCTCTATAAGTTATGGAGATTAAATTATGTAAATAGTTTCAAAGAAGAATTAGAGCTTTATCAGCGAGAGACTAAGAGGATATATCCTAAACAAGACCTCATCAGATATGGTGATATTAGTGAAGATTAATGAAGAAAAGCTTAGAGAATGGATTAAACGATTTAAAGAAGCTCGAGAAATTAGGAGAAAATATGCTAACTGGGATTTTATAAGATCTCAGCCGCCAAAGATCAGGGTGGCATTAGAATACTACATTGAGACAGGCGATTATAGAACAGCTGCTAAAATAGCTGACATGAGCGTAGATGAATTTATAGATATGGCCAAGGATCAGGCGAATATTCCAGCTATAGATTAAAAATAAAAAACATTTTCCTCATAAGAGAATCTCTAGTCAACATCACCAGATCTCCTTTTATTTGCCGAGCAAATTTAACACAGATATCAGGATTATTATAGAAACAAATTTCACTTCTTTGTAAATTAAGTATGTCTTTCAGTCTTCTCTAGTAGTATTCCTTTATTCTTTTCCGACTAATAGCAAATATTGCTCTTTAGTCGTAGGATTTTTCTTATTTCCCTCCTTCTTCTTCAACTCTCTTAATAATAGATACTATTTTTCTCGTAGGTATACTGTAAGTTGGTTTTTCAGGTAATAGTCCTTGAGGTCTAAATAACACTATGATTATGATTAGTAATCCTACAAGGATATATTCAAGCCATTCTGGACTTACTCCAACTATCGTACTTATAACTCCCTTATAGACTATAATGAGGAATCTTACAATAGTATATATGAGTACTCCTATGAAGATGCCCAAATTATTGCCTACACCACCAAGCATCATAAAAGCCCAAGGCCAAAATGTCCATTGAAGCCTAGTATATGTTACAGCCTTCATACTACCTGTGAAAAGAGCCCAGAGAGCTCCAGCTACAGCTGCCATAGCTCCCCCTATAATTAAGATCTGTTTCTTCGCCTTGACTATATCTTTACCATAGATGCCTGCAGCTATTTCAGAATCTCTAATAGCTTTAAGCATTCTACCATATGGAGATCTCACTAATAATTCAGCATACACGTAGAGAGCTAAGGCTACTATTAATGTTATAAATGCAGCTATAGTAAATCTCATAGCTGGACCAGTAAATACAAATGGATCTATAACAAATACTCCAGTAGTTCCTCCAACTAATGGTTCATAGTTCCACGCTATAGTAACTACTAGATCTCCAAATGCTAATAATGTTATGCCTAAATATGCTAGTTTTAATCTTATCGCCGGATATGCACAAAGATATCCTATTAATCCACCTAATAGTGCTGCAATTATGAGTGTTAAAATAAATATGCCTATTGATAATAGTGGATTATTAGCAAGAACTTTATTGATCCCTGCTACTATTTTAAAGTTATACATGTGATCAGCATACTCAACACCCCATGGATATCCAAGCATAACTGCCAGTATTCTTCCAGGCACTGCTGCCGCTACAATAGCCCCTATTATCACGGCTAAAAGCCTTCCAAACTGCGGTATATTGAGTAATCCAACTTCTATATTTAAACTTATTGTTATAATTAACCCTATTGCGAAGTTTATTATAATTAAGAGTATTTCTGGCGGGATCATTACTCTCTCACCTTCACAAAGAACCCTGCAAGACCCTCAGGCTTTAATAATAATGTTATTGCAAGTGCTGCTAGCGGTATTGCTGGTCTATATGCATATATCCAGCCACCTGCAATACTAGCTAGTAGTGTTATTCCTAAGAACTCGCTGAGACCAACGAGTAGTCCCCCGAGAAGACTACCAAATATCGAGTAAAGTCCACCTACAATAGCTCCTGCGAAAAAGGAGACAATCATAGTCATACCAGCCGCTGTATATCCTGTAACTATAAGTGAAAGTAAGCCTCCACTAAGAGTTGCAAGACCTCCACCAATAAGCCATGCTAAGACATATGTTAAGTCGATGTTAACTCCACTAACACTAGCTAAATCTGGATTTTCTATAGATGCTCTCATAGCAATACCTATCTTAGTCTTTGTGAGGAACATGTGTAGAAGTATTACAATAGTGACTAATATGAGAGGTGCTATTATACCTATAAGCCTTATATTAACATTTCCAATTTTAAACACTACATCTTTCACTTCGAGTACGAAGTACTTGGCGGGGATTTTATATGTTTGTAATAAGTAATCTGAATATATATTTAAGAAGCCGAATAATACTAAATCCGCTCCGAGTGTTGACATCATTAAATTTATTTCAGAAGCCTTAGCTTTTAATAACCACCTATTTACACCTCCATATATAACTAATCCAAGTGCTGCACCTACGAGGATAGTAAATGGAATATAGAGATATGGTGTATAACCTAATAAATAGGTCCCAGCAAACATCACATACATCCCCCATGAAACTAGAGATGCATGTGCAAAATTGAACGTTTTTGTAGCACTATATATTAATGCTATGGCCGCTGCACCTATACCAATACAACTAGAGTATGCTACAGCCTTCACAATTAAATCTAACAATGCTCACACCCCTGCCCACTAAAATTGGAAGAAAAATTTATAAATATTTGTATAAATATTTGCATTAATAGAGAAGAAAAGGAGGGTGAAATAATGTCGGCTACAGCGGCTAAAATTAGAACACCCTATATAATAGCCGCAGTTCTCCTAGTAGTTGGCATTGTAATTGGATATGGTATTGGAATTGCAACAGCCCCGAAACCAGCACCCGTTACGCCTACTCCAGCACCAGTGGGATTAACTGGAGAAGTAAAAATAGGTGCACTTCTCCCCATGACAGGTGTGCTCTCAACATTTGGAGCTCAATATAAAGTTATATTAGAGCTTGCAGAGAAGGAGATAAATGAGTATCTCGAAGCCGCTGGTAAACCGTGGAGAATAAGATTTGTAATTGAGGATACAGCTACTGATCCAAAGACGCATTACGACAAGCTCCTAGCATTACATGGAGCTGGAATAAAGATATTTATTGGAGGAGCATCTAGTGCTGAGCTCTCAGAATCTCTGCCCTACTGTGATGCAAATAACTTACTAATAATTTCACCATCATCAACATCACCTGCTTTAGCAAAACCAGATATGGGACTCAGATATACACCAAACGATATAGTTCAAGGTAAAGCTATCGCTAAGATCTTATGGCTACGTGGTGTGAGATGGATTATACCAGTGTGGAGAGGTGATACGTGGGGTGATGGATTAAAAAGATATACGTCAGAGTATTTCATGGAGATCTGTAAAGCTAGCGGTGAGAGTTGTGGCGTATTAGACGAGTATGCTATTAGATATGATCCAGCGGCTAAAGAGTTCTCTGTAGAAGCCGCAGCACTAGCGAGATATGTTAATGACGCAGTAGCTAAATATGGTAAAGACAAAGTCGGAGTATTACTAATAGCTTTCGAAGAAGCTGCAGCTTTCTTTGCAGCTGCGAAAGCTTACCCAATACTATGGGAAGTCCAGTGGGAGGGTTCTGATGGCACAGCAGCAATAGCGCCACTACTAGAGCCAGCTGTAGCAGAAATGGCTATGGCTGTTAAATTCTATAACACCATGGCATCGCCAGGCATATCTCCACATGGTGAAAAAATAAAGAAATTAGTGAGAGAAAAACTTGGATTAGACCCCATGGGTTACACATACTTTGCTTATGACATAGCTTGGTCAATTGCATTAGCATTAGACGCTGTAGGTACATATGATCCAGTTAAGGTAAAAGAAATATTACCATATGTTCTTGAAAAATATCTAGGAGCATCTGGATATATTAAACTTGATGAGAACGGTGATAGGGTAATAGCAGATTACGATATTTGGGCTATTGTAAAGGTTAATGGTACATATGAGTGGAAAGTAATTGGACTCTATAAAGGATTAACTGAAACTATTGAATGGTATGAATAATTTGTTTTTAACCTTTTTATAACCATTTATTCCTTAAATTAACTTAGTTTAGTATTAAAATGGGTGAGTATGTGTGTCATATATTCTTGAAACAGTAGATTTAACTAAGAGATTTGGTGGGCTAGTGGCTGTTGACCATGTTAATATTAGAGTTGAGAGGAATAAGTTGACTTTACTCATAGGTCCTAATGGTGCTGGGAAGACGACTTTAGTTAACTTGTGTACTGGTGTTAAAAAGCCTGATGATGGTAGAGTTTATTATAATCCTAGTGGAAGGGAGAAGATAGATATAACTGGTTGGCCTTCACACATGGTTTATAAGGCTGGTTTTGTGAGGTCTTTTCAAATACCACAACCATTCTTAGCTCTCACTGTTTTAGAAAATGTTCTTGCAGCTATGAGTGGTAGTGGGGAAGATCCACTCTCGCCAGTGACACGTTGGAAGTGGATTAGAGAAGAAGAGGAGAGAGTTGAGAGAGCTTACAGAATACTTAAACTAGTTGGATTAGATAAAGTGTGGAATTTTGAGGCATTTAGACTTGGTGCTGGTCAACTTAAAATGCTTGAAGTAGCACGTGCTCTTGCTGCAAATGCTAAGCTTATTGCTCTAGATGAGCCTATTGGTGGGACAGATCCTAAGTATTCACATGACATATTTTCGAAACTAAGAGATCTATTAACAAAAACAGATGTAACATTTCTCGTAATTGAGCATAGAATAGACATAGCATTACCCTACGCGGACTACGTATACGTTATGGATAGGGGTAAAGTAATTGCTGAAGGCTCTCCAAACGAGGTGGTAAATAATCCGAGAGTAATTGAGGTTTATATAGGTGAGTAGTTTTGATTAAGACTTCTAAACTATACTCTGGTTATGGTAAATTAAAAGTATTATTCGACGTGAACGTGTCTATTGAGCCGGGTAAAATAACAGCTATGGTAGGTCCTAATGGTGCTGGTAAAACAACTCTTTTAAATAGTATTATGGGGTTAGCGACGATATATAGTGGTAAAATACTACTTGGAGGCATAGATATTACGAAGATGCCTCCGCATAAAGTAGCTAGATTAGGTGTAGCATATATACCACAGCTTTTTAGTGTATTTTCTAATTTAACTGTAGAAGAGAATTTAAGAGTTGCCGCTTATACTCTACCCGAGGAGAAGTTGAGAGATAGACTTGAGTTAGTCTACAGCATGTTCCCTGTATTAAAAGAGTTTAGTAAGAGGAAGGCTGGAACACTTAGTGGTGGTGAGAGGAGAATGTTAGCTATAAGTATGGGGCTTGTTAAAGAACCTAAAGTAATGCTCCTCGACGAGATAACAACAGACTTAGCCCCAATTATGGCTAAAAAAGTCCTTGAAAAAGTTGTTGAATTAAGAGATGTACTCAAACTCACAATATTCCTAGTAGAGCAATATGCTGTGAGAGCTCTCCAAATAGCTGATAAAGCCTACCTACTCGTAAGTGGAACTATAAGATATGAGGGAGAACCACAAGAACTACTAAAACACCCAGAATTCTCAAAACTATACCTAGGAGTAACATAGTTTCCCCATATTTCTACAAGTTCTTTCTAATAAGTAAGAGTACTTTAAACTCCACTCTTGTTACAACCTTTTAAATACAATTAAATGTTTTATCAAGGGATTATTTAAGGCTATAAGAGCTTATGAGTTTTATCCAACATTTTTATTACAATGAGGAATTGTATGTTCTAGAGTGAATCTGATATAGGTACCTCAAATCACCCGGTTAACATAATTCTATTCCCCTGAGAAGACTTGATGAAGTCGCTAAGAATATCTCAAGCGAGGTTTTTTAAGAGAACTGAGGAAGGAGTTGCTGTAGTAATTTGTGATACAGAGTTATTCCCCTAGGGTGCTATGAATATATTATATTGGCAAAAGAGCTTAATGATTACAGTAAGTAACTATTATTATTCTAATCGAGTCTTAAGTATTAAGTGAAGCTAGGTAATATGACATTTCTCACATTATCACTGAGAGCGTTAATGTTGATCCTGAAAAATACCGGTGATTAATAGACATGGCTTCACTTAACATGTAGCTTAATAGCTAACACTCCCCCTTATGGAGACTCGAACCATGAAGGATAATTCATAATTTTTACAGGTATTTAAAGGAGGTGTGCGGCGGCCGGGATTTGAACCCGGGATCTCCGGCTTGGGGGGCCGGCGTCCTAGTCCAGGCTAGACGACCGCCGCCCTGTTAATTTTATTGCTTGTTGTGAGTTTTAAATTTATGTAAGTTAGATATGGAGTTAATTTGTATGATCAGTCTTGTTCCTATAGTTTTATAGCTAGTAGGGTTGCAAAATGTTGGAAGAGGTTGTTGAGGGGTGTTAACTATTATATCGGCTTCGCGGTGAGTTTTTATTTTGCTGGGATAAATATGGGTGATCTTCTACCTCCACTATAGAGTTTTAATATCCCCCGCTTAGTAGCTTCTCGCAGCGCTCTCTTGGCTGCACTGATCTTTATATTTAAAGCAAGTGCTAATGTGTAAGGTGTATAGTACTTGACTGTGCCCTTGGAGACTTCGCTCTCAATTTTACTCACAATATCCTCTATTGGCACTGTATATCTGTAATCTACGGAAATAGCCTCTTTAGTCGCGGGTTTTTTACTTGGCTTTTTAGTAGTTTGCTTTTCACGCTTAATTGACAAGTCTAAAACACCTTTCACACTTTACGTTGATTAGTGATTAGCATAGAGCTTTTTAA
>JAJHQS010000055.1 GCA_020833225.1 Desulfurococcaceae archaeon | reverse complement strand
ACAACAACAAACCCCTATCAGAGATATCTCAGAGTCATAGACCTCGGCGTGTGTATAGGCTGTGGAGCCTGTGAAGCTGTCTGCGAATTCCTACATGACAGGCCATTTATAATAGTTTACAGAACAGCCATAGGCTTAGATATCCCAGTATCATGTATGCATTGTGCACGAGCACCTTGTATTGAGGCATGCCCCACAGGAGCCATGACAAGAGATACTAGTGGAGCAGTATATGTAATTGAAAGTAGATGTATAGGGTGTCTCTCATGTCTCTACGCTTGTCCATTTGGAATACCTGAACTCGAGAAAGCTAGTAGAGTAGCTATTAAATGCCACTTGTGCAGAGATCTCAGGAAAGATGGCCTAGAACCCGCATGTAGTGCGATATGTCCAACGGGAGCAATACTATATGGAGAAGAAGCCCTAGTATTTAATCAAGCCAAGAAAAGAACTGCAGAGATAATGGCAAGAGCACGTTTTGAATATGAATTCAAGTAACCGGTGCAATGGCTAAATGAACTCATTAATGATTATTACTCCGCTAGTCTTTTTATCACTATTATTCATAGTATTATCTCATAAAAATACTATACTTAAGTATAAAGTTATCTACAAGATAATTGGCTATAGTATACTAGCAACCATCATAATACTACTCTACATTGAACAATTCATAGACATAGTTTCACTTATATTAGCATCGTCATTTACAATATTCTCACTAATAATATCTACATATACATTAACATACATGAAAACCCTACATTACCCTAACATACTTGAAATCCTAGTTGATGCCTTCTTATATGCACTAATAGCAACTTACACAGCACCTAACATAGTAATTTTAGTATCAACATGGACACTTGTAGAAATACTAGGCTTCATGTTAATTAAAACAGGTGAAGAACACTCATTAGAAGGCCCGTTAACATCTTCCCGAGGCTTCCTCCTCACATCGACAGCTACATATGAACTCTCAGTATTCACATTTATAACTGTGAGTTTCCTCGCACTCGGAAATCTCGGCCCTAATCTACTCTTGAAAACCTTTACCGAGAGTATTTCTAAGATTCAAGCATCTTATATAATACTCCCACTACTACTAGTAGGATTTCTCACAAAAGCCGCTATAACACCACTACACTTCTGGCTTCCCAGCGCGCACTCAACAGCCCCCTCACCAGCTTCAGCTGCACTAAGTGGTTTTACTGTTTCACTAGGCTATTATGGATTATACAGGGTACTAAATTACATAGAGATAAGTGATTTTTCACAATACCTCGGAGTTGCACTAATAACTCTCGGCGGATTTTCAATAATATATGGTGGTGTAGAAGCACTCTCTCAACGAGATGTTAAGAGACTATTAGCATATTCTACTGTAATGACAGATGGCTTTATACTAGTACTTTTTGCACTCTACTTGATGACGAGAACTCAACAAACACTAATACTTACACTAACAGGTATACTCACACAAGCCGCCTATAAGACAACTCTCTTTTGTGAAGCAGGTCTTTTTGAAATGCTACATGAGACTAGATACATGCACCTTATTCGCGGAGTTATTAGGTCTTTACCAGTATCTTCACTCGGAGGACTCTTAGCTGTTTCTTCACTCATAGGAGTACCTGGCACTCTAGGATTTGCAACTAAAATTGCAAGCATATATGTAGCGTTTGAAGAGCTCTCAGCAAATCTCGATATTCTAATCTCAGTACTAGTAGCATTTACACTATATATAGCCCTCTCAGCAGTCATTGGTGTCAAATATGTAACCCTTTACTATACACCTCCAACAAAACCACCCCTAATAGTGAGGAAGATAACTCGGTGGCAACAGCTACCAGTACTACTACTAGGATTAACAAATATTACACTAACACCACTATACTTCCACGTACTCGGCTATACATGGCTTACTTTACTAACAGTAATACTAGCACCAATACCCATCATTACAGTATACCTCGTAGCTTACACTGCAAGTATTTCATTAAAGAGGAGTGAAGGTGCCTCAACATGGAGCTCACAGTGAAAATCTCATATACAATACTAGTGGTTATTTTAACAACACTTTCTTCACTAACATCCGACAAGCATCCTAGACTAAGCAAACTCCTAGTGATTATAGGCCTTCTTGGAGTACCAGTAACATATATTACCCTAAGACTTCTAATACTCCCCGATTACCAATTAGTGTTATTATTAATGACGAGTTTTGTTACAACATTTATTTCACTTCACAGCACAGGATATTACAGGTACATGTATGGAATAACAAGATACCCTAAATTAATATTAAACACTATTAACACAATACTAGTGTTACTATTTTCTAGCACTATTCTACTAGAACTACTAGTTTACTGGCTCCTCGTAGACATTATTATAGCATTCACAGCTATTACACTAGAACGGGGATACGAAAACCTAAGAGTATCAGCTACATATTTAGTAATGTGTATAGCGCCAAGCGATATGGCACTATTAACACTATGGGCTATACTAGCCGCTAACATAGGCTTCTATGAAACATTACTTATAGATATAACAAAACAACATATAACTTTAAACATGGGACCGCTATTATCAATAATACTCCTCTTCGGCTTTTCTACGAAGCTAGGACAATTCCCATTACACTCATGGCCGCCAATAGTATATGGAGAGTCACCATCCCACGTATCAGCAGTATTAAGCAGCGTAGTAAGTAAAATTGGATTACTAGGCTACATACTTTCCACACGCCTATTTACTATAGATCAAATAGCTTTCTACGTTATATTAGTACAAGGCTTAATCTCAACTATCTACGGGGCTTTCGCCGCCACACTACAAACAAATATTAAACGCATACTCGCATATAGCTCTATTAGCTATTATGGAGTAATTACTATCCTCTATGCCATATTCAACTTGATGAATATTAGTCAAGCATACTACCTAGTACTAATAATCACCGTCTACCATGGGATTGTTAAAGCACTAGCCTTTATAAACACGGGTTTAATATACCAAGTAGCAAATACGTATGATATTTACCGGCTAGGATACTTATTCTACGTCTCTAAACCAGCTACACTTACAGGTTTTATAGTTCTCGCCAATCTCATAAGTATGCCTCCTACAATAGGATTTTTCGTTAAAATATCTATGTTAATATTAAGTTTTAAATTACTCTTATTAAACCCCGCGCTAGTAGTTGTCCTCATAGCGTTAATAATACACACAGTGTTCGCAGTAATATATAGCACTAAACTTCTAAGCGTATATACATCAACACTGCCAAAAGCTCCACTAAAACCTATACAATTACCTTACGAAGAACCCCTTTCAGAATACACGCTGGGATTTTCAACAATAGCTCTTTCAGCATTAATACTTTGGATCTTAGAGTATTCTCCTATACTAATATCTATCTATATAATTACTACAATAATATTAGGAGTAATGCTCATAAAGTACCATAAAACTGTTTTTATACCTGAAGAAGTAAAATACTGGCTTACAGGTGTTGAGAGTTGAGTTTTCTTAAGTCAAGTGCTGCAAGGTGGTTTGAGGCTTTACTCGAAGATGCTAAGAAGAGGATTTCTAGAAGAACCCGTGGTTTACGTTTAGAATACATTGCAAGCGGTATTGCTAGACTTGGTGATAAAATATTTCCAAGATTAGTGTTTGCCGTTAACTTAGCATCTAGAGCTATCAATAAGCTTCAGCTAACAATGATCGAGTCTATGATAGTGACATCTCTACTTTTTGGGATCTTAGCACTAATAATAGTATTACTCCTCACAATCGGAGTGTGATAAATTATGGAGTTTTCTCTCAATTACATATTAATACCTCTAATAGCGTTTTATGCTATTATACCTCTAATACTAGATGGCCTCGAACGTAAATTAAAAGCTGCATTACAGAGCCGTATTGGTCCACCAATAACGCAAACAGTTTATGACGTGTTAAAGCTTCTACTTGTTAAAGAAACTAAAAATCAACCTACACTACCCTATGTAACCCTCACACTCCTTTCCTCAATGGTAATGGGACTCCTAGCCTTACATTATGTTACGCTCTACATAGTACAAGGTGATATTATAAATATGTTTTACGCATTAGCGCTTCTAGCTGTTTTCACCTCAACACACACAGTTACACCATTACTGGTACCAAATCCATACAGCTATATTGGAGGTATGCGAGAAGTTATGCTTGCCGTTGTTAATGAGGCAGCTTTTATCACAAGTATTTCGCTTTACACTATAATCCTTCAGAAAACTCTAGTTGAGAGAGTTACATGGGTATCGATATTAATAATGTTACTAGTAGCTATAGTGGCATTTATATCTAGCTATGCGACTTCAAGTAGAGTTCCCTTTGATATCGCAGAAGCCGAGCCCGAACTTGCCTCAGGAGTATTTATTGAGTTTAGTGGGCGTATATTAGCTCTAAATATCTACAATTTGCTCTTAAGAAGACTTGCCGCGAAGTTTTTAGTACTAGCACCTACAGTTATATTAATTAGTGGTCACGGCCTAATCTCATTAATCCTAGTATTACTTTTAACTCCACTTATATGGGCACTTTACACCACTATAGCTGTTGTTCTGGGGAGATCTAG
>JAJHQS010000012.1 GCA_020833225.1 Desulfurococcaceae archaeon | reverse complement strand
TAGTCGTAGTATTTCTTATAGTGATGCCCCCTTCTACAGGTATAATTACAACTTCTGTTATATGTTCAATTCTCCCAGGCGTAAACAATGGAATGAGAACTCCGAGGAGGAATAAAAACATTAATCCTATTGCTATAACACCTATAATAGTAGAAATTATAATTATGAGTACTCCACTACGCATCAACTTTAAACCACTAATGTAGAGTTCACGAGACCCAGTATTTTGAATCCAACTCAATTTAATACACCTTTAATACGGGATATATTTTGAAATTTATATGCTTAAATAGTGTTTTGCCTAATTATTAGATAAAACTCTGAGATCTCCAATTAATAATACCCCCTCCTTAAGAGCACTTAGTATTAGTGGATTATTTCTTTTTAATAATATTTTAAACTCCTCTAATGTTACTATTACAGGTTCTATCCCAGGTGTTTTTATTAAGCACTCATCTATTAAATCTAGTCTTCTAAGAGGGTTTTGTGGTAGAGGTTTCTTAGAGATTATGAGGACATCTATATCACTCCACTCATTAAAATCTCCTCTAGCATAGCTACCGTGGAGTATAGCTATAATATCACCTAATTTTACACTTACACATTGAGTAAACTCTCTTGTAACCTCAATAACCCGCATTCTCAACTCTCTCCTCTTCTCAATAACTCTCTCCAAGTCTCCTCAACCCACTCAATAATTCTCTTAGCTTTAACTACTGCATCTTCAGCTTCACTCTCAGAATAGTAGTCTTCAGGTACACCCTCAACCCATGCATTTGGATAACGTGTTGGAACATAATACTTATCTAGTAGTAAACAAGCGCTCTTAATATCACTAGATACTTCTAAATTGAGTTCTCGTATAATATAGTTAAGTAAGTGTGTAAGTGCGTGTCCCGTTCTAGGTAAACCAACACCCCATAATAGTGCTTTTAGAGCTTTCTCACCTGCCTGATGTGCTTTAAAACAAGCCCAATTATAATCGCCCTGCTTAATATCACGTCTTGCAGATTCTAAGGTCTTAATAGCGCTCTTCATCCACCTCTCATACTCATCTACATCAAGAAAAACCACTACGAGAACACCTGTTCTTAACAATTAAGAGAATTTCTAATTGATAAAAATATATCTTTAATACTCCATAATAGGTGTGAATTTGAATAATAAAACTCTTCTACTTAACCCCAAACCTAATATTCTCATAAAGCTTATCCTCTATATTGGCCTCGCTGTATTCTATATCTATGGTGTTTTCTGGTGTATCACTAGGAGAAATAGTGTTAAAAGTGCGAGTGACGTGTTAAAGGTATTCTACTATGATTTCCTTAAACTACATAGAGAACATGTTTTAATTGAGAAATCAACTGATCAAGAGCTCATAACAATATCAATTAACCCTTGCCCAATACTTAAACTCTCATTACTATTAAGAGTTGATACACGATACTCCTGTAAATTAATATCTGAAACTGTGTGTAAAATGGTGTTAAAATGTTTAAATCCAAAATTAATTTTTACACGAGATTATAGCTATATTAGACCATATAGTAATGGTTGTAGAGAAAGAATACTCCTTGAAAAGCGAATTTGATAGAGAGATCTTAGCTTAATTAAATATTCTCCACACTCATACCTAGTAATCTAGCTGTAGTAGTTAATTCCTCAACATGATCTCCTAGTACTAAGGCATAGTGATTTCCAATACTCTCCTTAATTATCTTCTCAGAATTCTTAAGTTTAATTCTAATTTGAGTTCTACATAACGTATTTCTCCACTCATGACTAAGAATTTCTCCAATAATAACTCTTAGTTTTTCAAGTCTAGAGTCAACTCTAAACACAGTAACCTGGCTACCTACGGGAAACCTCACGCTAACACCAACACTCCTACCTGATTCAAAGTGTGTATGTAGTTCATATGGGCATTTTAATGGAATATAACTCGTACAGTGTGCTAGTATTATTTCATCTGGCTTAACAGAGGCAATATTACCCATAAAGACGGGCTTACTAGTACTCCACGCTCCAATAGCCATTGAGATCATTAGTGGAACATCGCCTTCACAACCAGCTACTACTAGATCTCTATTAAGGAGCGATAATGCTAAACAAGCTGTTACGTCAAGATCTTTTACTAAGTCAAAACACTTTATTGTAAAACCACAGAGGCCATGATCTTCAATTATTCTCTTAAGAGCACTATAAACTCTTAGAGCTCTTATTACATCTTCTCGAGACACTTCAACTCTACGAGCACTTCTCAGTAAATTCTCTAAGAGGTCTTCACTATACGTAGACTCTTCAATATACTTATAAAATACACTCAACGGTATCTCTACAACACCCCCAATAATCCTCTCTAAAATATCACGAGGGGTTTTACTATAGACTAGCCAAGGACTTATACCACCAATTACTCCAAATTTACAATTCTTAATTCTCCAATATGCCTCCACAGATCTTTTAAGAATATCTAAAATACTCGTAAACACCTCAATATTAAAGAGTTTAACCTCTACTCGTACTCCACGCTCTCTTAGATAAGCTAAAGCCTCAATAGTTGCTGGTAAACTATTATATTCCTCGGTGTAGAATAAATACGTTAACTTAGAGTTTTCAGCAAGTTTTACCACTATATGCTCTGTCCCACCAGTAGCAACAAGTACTACGTTAACCTCACACTCAGAGACTTTGTCAAGGTCTCTCTCAGTAAATAGACCTATAAACTCCACACCACGAGCACTACATATATTTTTAACACTATCAGCTAGCCTTAAACCTACTTCTAAACCTAAAAGAGAAGATACAACATAGACACATAATCCCCGCTTACCTTTAACATCCATAAATAAATCCCTGATTTCACAATAATACAATCTAAAAACTCTAAACTTAAAAAGAGATACATCATAGACGATATCCGAGTACTTGTTTCAACTAGTTATTTACATGGTTACTTATGGGCGAAAAACCCTGATATATTACGTAGTATGTTCTAAAAAGATCTTCCGCGGAGTTTGGAGGATATAGTTTTCCACAGTGTTCTTAGCTAGTTGTTTTTGCTTTAATTTCCTCTTCGCCTTGTTTCTCTAGTTTTGAGAGTATTTGCTGTGTCTTAGTAAGTTGTTGTGCTAGTGAGTGTAGAGTTCCCTGTAGTAGTTTTAACTGGTCTAATAGATTCTTTAAGCTCTCTACTAGTCTCCTGCTTTCTTCCAGCGCGCTTATAACACTCTGCTTTTGTAGTAGTATTTGAGCTATCCGTCTAACACTATTATACTTCGAAGCCCACTTTGGAATAATGCCTTGTCTTCTCAAATCATCAATACGTCTAGCTAGGGTAGATACATCTACATTGAGTTTTTCAGCTGCTTCTTCAATACTACTAGAGCTATATATCACTGAGAGTAATTCATATTGTTCTTGTTTTAACTGTACAGTGTAGCCATAAAAGAGCTCAAAGTACTCTGTGAGGACCTCTTCTACGACTTCTCTCACAATACTATAGATCTCTTCACTCTCAACTAAAAATACATCTGAGAGTTGAACTACTCTTACACCGAGCCTTTCAGCAAGTTCTCTTGCAGCTTCATCAGCAAAACCTTTACACACAACCATTGGCTTAACACCAAGTACTAATGCATTAACATATGCTTGTCTAACACCACCAACATCTAATCTCCCAGCTTTAACTTCAACAGCATATTTCTCACCCCTAGAATCCTCAACGAGAACATCTATCTCCCCGATCTCAGTATCGCCAAGAACAATCTTCTTACTAGTCTCTAATACCCTATAACCCAATTCCTCAAGAACACCTATAGCAATACGCTCACTAGCAAAACCCCTTCTCCTAGCTGAGAGAACCCTAGGTTTCTCACTACTCAAAAAACCCACCACGCTGAACTGTAATTATCACATACGACACTTATTAATCCAAGTCTAAACTTTATCTCACATGGGATGATTAAATGCAAGCCAAAAGAACACTAATAGCACTTGTAATTTTAACGCTACTACTACCTAGTATAGTTCACAGTGAAGCTGTGAGTAGAGTACACTATATGCTTGTATATGACCCATTTGAGAATACTGGTATACTAATAGTTAATATGACCATTAATTTACCTGACTGCAACTACGTCGTAGTTCCTATTAACATCTTCGGCGAGGACTCTAAGCTCACACTATTAAATTATACTGTTAGCGAAGACCTAGTTATCTCGGGGGTTGAGTATAGTGAGGAGAATAAGAGCTTGATAATACTTGCATGTGGTAATGGAGAGATCTCAGCACTCTTCACAGCTACTAACATGTTCTCCGAGAGTGGTCTTGGAGCATATATTAACAGCGTAGACACAACACCTCTGAGAGAACTAGGATCAGTGGTCATAGTAGAGATTAAAATTACTGGAAAATACAATGTAAATATAACACCAGTAGAGGTTAACTATAATGTAGAGAGTACAGCGGAAAGTACAAATATCATTATTAATGGTTATGGACAAGCCTACATAACACTCTATAGTACAATAGAAATACCAGAGACCCCTACAACAACCCCCACAACAACACCAACACAAACACCAATAGAAACAACATCAATCACCCCAACACGCACCCCACCATACAGTACTACGACGCCTCAGACACCGCCAGAAAAAATACCAAGCCTAGTAATATTAGGCGTTCTAATAGCGGTGTTCATAATAATAGTCCTTATAATGCTCTTAGTTAAGAGGAAAAGAGCTTGAAACTGCACTTTAAGATTTTTTGATATATTCTACATTCTACGCATATTGAATACCGCGCTGTTTTAACTCACTTATTATCTATTGTATTAGTGGTGTCTACTTGAAATTAACTCTCTGTGCTCACGGTAAATTTAGCGGTGTTAATGTAGATTTTGAGAAAACCATGAATGTGTATAATTTGTGTTTTTGGCTAAGTGATAATTGTGCATACACATATATACCATGGAGTAAGAGTTTAGCTGTTGCTAAGGTTTACTGGAGTGGGGATTATGAAATATACTCAGAGATCTGTGAAAAAGATCTTGTGGAGAAGCTTAAATGGATGCTTGGTGTTCACGAAGATCTCTCAGAATTTTACAAAATCGCCTCAGAAGATCTCTTGCTTTCGAACTTTGTGAGAGCTTTCCATGGATGGAGGCTTAGATCTAGTGATCTATGGTGGGCTTTAATAGTAGCTACTTGTCAACAAAATGCTAGTTTTAAACAAGGCTGGAGGATGATACATAAGTTTATAAAAGTTTACGGCAAGTACATATATGTTGAAGATACTACTTTACTAAGACCTCCAACACCACTAGAAGTTCTCAGTGAGCCTGAGAAATTAAAAATCGCTGGTTTAGGTTATCGTGCTGAGACGATCTTACGCATAGCTAAGAGTATTGTTGAAGAGTTTATCAGATATGAGGATCTTATTAATCTAAATACACGAGAAGCTGAGAACTTATTAAAGAGGATTAAAGGTGTAGGTTCTTATACAGCAAGATTAGCTCTAATTCTCTCAACTAGGAGATATGAACTCCCACCTATAGATAAGTGGTTAAAGAGAATTGTAAACATAGCTTATGGTATTAGTGAGAGAGGAGTTGAAGAATACTGGGTTCAGAGATGGGGCCAATGGGCTGGTCTTGCAGCACTAGCTGTAACTATAACGCTAGATGCTGAGGTGTTAAGTAAAGCTGTTGAGAGGGTTAAGAGAGGATTACTACTACCGATTTCTAGTGTTAAACCCTCACCGGTGAATATGAGGGGGTTTTGTGAAGAGTAGGCATTTACTGGGTCTTAGTGAGTGATTCTAGTACTATTCCTTTACCTGGCACTATGTCTAATTTAAATGCTGTTTTTACGTGATTTGTCATTCTCATTTTCTTAATAATCATGTATCTTTGAACTATACGTGTTTTTTCAACATCTTCTATCCATAGGTGGAAGACTCCATCAGCTATGTGTTCTAGTCCAAATCCAAAAGTAGATCTTGTTGTCATAGCGTATTGTGATACTAAGTAAGCTGTTACATTTTCTCTATGTGTAGCTATTTTTAAATCATAACTATATTTCCTAGCCATAGCTGGTTTATCAGCCCAAAAAGCACTCATAGAGTCAATTATTAATCTTACATGTCTATATGGTGATTTAGCCTTCTCTTCTCTTAAAACACCTAATATCCTATAAGCCTCATGTATAGCTGCTATTAACGTCTGAATATCTAGTGCAACATATCTCCTCTTCTTAACCGCCTCTTTAATACTCTCACCACTAGCCTCAAAACTCTCAGTTAATTGCCTCGCAATCTTTAATAAGCCGAAAATATCAATAACAACAATTTCAGGCGTCTCAGTAGGTTCTTCTCTACTAGAAATATCATATACCCTACGAGCCTCAAAATCCATACCAAACATTCTAGCTTGTCTAACAACATCTCTAAACTCAGCTTCAGTTGTCACATAGACCACTGGATCACCAGCTTGAAGACCCGCCCACGCATAATGCATACATAAAATAGATTTACCAGTACCAGGCTCACCGGTAATAGCAACCCAACTACCCTTAGGTATACCACCCTCAAGAGCATCATCAAGCTCTCTAATACCAGTTGACACCCTCATAACGCCACTACTAGTACGAGTAGAGCTCGTAAATTAACACCTACTATAACTTACATTATAAAACCCTATTTAGTTAAAATCATCTGCAAAATTTTACTTTTATAATCGTCTCAACTAGGAATTATAGATCTAGAGAACGTGTTCTCGAGTGTAATAGATTATTTATTTAGAGAACATAAACATTAGCAGAATACTTAAGTACCACTCTCAATTGCCTCTAAAAGCTTTTTCCTTATATATGCTGGGCTTTTAGGATCCATAATCCACTTTAACAAAGACTCTTCCTTAATCTCCTCTCGTTGAGTCTTCTTCTTAGTTTTCCCCATTAGAACAAAACCTCTCGTTATACACCACTAGTATACTCACATATCTATTCTATACTAAAACCCTTATAAAAGTATTAGTTAACTCAAAATAGTTTATGAGTACTTTCACTAAACTACACGTAATAGTCCACAGATAGAATTTTATGGTTTTAACTTAATACTCCCTTATTTCACTATTTACTAGTAGGGTGTGAAGAATAAATTAGGAGTCCCGCATCTGATTTCATGGAGAGTGATGAAACCGACCTCGCTAGACCCCTATTACTTGTAAATAACACGCCTAAGTATCATAAGTGATAGTATTAGTAATAATGCTCCTCCACTAGCCATTAATGCATTAAAAATATTTCCACTAAGAGCAGCCATCGCGACTTCACGTATAAAGATTATTATACCAGTCTTATTTACGGAAACAGCCCATATAGATCTAGTAGTTTAAAGCATTTAAGAATACATATTACTCAAAAATCATCAAAATAAATATTAGTTAACTTCTTATATCTCAATGTAATCTTTAGAGAAATGTTTTAGCTAAAGATTAAATTGTATTCGTAAGGAACAATAATTGGTGGCGATATGTTTATAGATTATTATATTACTGTTAGGATTAATAGTGATGTAGGCATCGTGGTAGGTGTTTTTATATTAGCGATATTTATACTCATATTTTTTGTCTTAACAATAATTAGACATGGTAAACTAGGAGATTTCAAATCTAATATTAGAATTGAGAGAGATAGAATAGTGCTTCCAAGTATTCTTGAATTAGAGCTTGGTCGAGTTATATTAGACTACTACAAGCGTGGAAAATACTTTGAGTTAAAGATAAATATAAATCCTGTTAAAAAGATCACGACTGATACTATAATTTTAGATGAGCTATGTAATAGTGGATTTTACGCTGCTTCTTCTAAGTCTATTTTTCAAGGCCCCTGGCTCCACATAAATGCACCAGGATTTAGGGTAATTAAAGAACCCTATAGTGGTATCGTAGGTCTTTGCCTAGATCCCTCAAAAATACCTGTAAAGCGCGTTGAATTAAACATTAAGAGTGAATATAGTGGTGAAGTAGTAGGAGAGGTCATGACTAATAATGGCGGATTTACTGGAAAAGTAAACTGGATTTACAGGGTAACTCGTACACCTAAAGTAGTCTTTGATGAAAAGAGCGGTGTATACAGGGTTATAGAGGATTATACTAGTAAATCAAGAGCTAGATCTGTGAGACTCGAGGTATGTGGCGAAGTTGATTTAGCTAAGAAGAAGTGTCTTACTATAGTTGAGAATTATGAACCTAATAAGGAGATTTATGGAAAAACTAGGATATTAGAAGAAAGAAAAATAGTTTTCACGCTTGAAGGTTGTACTACTTGTCTAAAAGACATAGAGCAACTAATAAGCGATAGCCTACTAGGCTACGCCGAAGGAAAAATTAAAGCTAAATTAGTTGTAGATATACCAATGGGTGAAGACGTAATTAGTGAAGTAGAGATCTAGATAAGCCGGTGAGAAAATTAATTGAACTCTATAAGAGCTAAAGGTATTAAAATTATATAAAGTGATGAAGGCCCGATAATCTGATCTGTGAAGAACCATGCCGGCTCTGATTATTCAATTATTTCCTCGAAAACACATACTTTACAAAAAGCCATTAATTAAGTATTCTCTTATTATTTTCAAAGATATTGGTTATGTTAATCTAAGTATAGTAGATATTTATTTTATTAATTTAAGTAGTAGATGAGGCACATTTAGCTATTTCTATTAGAAACCTTACTCACGAGGAATAATTCGCGTAATGATTCAATTAATTGTATTGAGCAACATGCATCGTAAATATCCCCAGGCTGTTCTCTTAAGACCTTGTAGTAGGGGTTTACTATTCTATCAACAAGCTCTTTCTCTACAAGTACCGGATCTATTAGTGGCTTAATATAACCAGGCCTCATACACCCCATGTAGAGTCTTCCAGGATATGTGTTCCTTACATATTTAATATTATCTACTACTATGCTGGCTAGTTTAGTGTGCTCATGGGTTTTAAAGGGGTCTATATAAACTAGGAGTACTATTTCTTTAATTCCAAAATCACTTATAATTTTTAATTCTTCTCTGAGAACATCTCTTCTGATCTCAGGATGCCACGCGTAAATATGTGGTACTATATGTAATCCACTATCAACGATCTTGGATAGAACATTCACGTATTTCTTAGGGCTAAAAGTAAAGCCTCTTACATAGTTAACTATAAATGAGCTTAATGTAAATTCAAAATCTACAGTATCTATAAGCCCTCTTAAACTATGTAGTAGTTCTTCATTAGTAATTAGACCTAGATGAGCACTAGTAATTATACCTAGTTCTCTTTTAACTACACGTAATTTATCTATATAAGGCTCTATCGGCAATGTCCCATTACTTCTAAAACCACCACTCAATAACACTCCTCTTACACCATTAACATAGAGCTCTCTCACAGTGTCTATAAAGTTGGAGGGTGTTGTATGCACCATGTTTACTAAGTACCTTTTATTACAAAACTTACAGTTTAGTGCACACCAAAACCCTGTAAGTGATATTACCTTATACCTAGATCTTGGAGTAAAATATATGAGTTTCACAAAGAGACACCAATACTTAAAAGCTCCTCTCTAAGCTTCTCATAGTATATTCCTAGTAGGCGCCTTGATGGAATATTATATAAAGGCCCCCTAGGGCTCTCACTATAAAATGGCCTATTACAACCTGGACATCCACTTGTATAAAAGGCCTCTAATATATTATCTAATGGTATTTCTCCTTTAACTATGTAGTGCTCATAGTCAATGTAGAGATCTGGGTTTAATCCGTTTTCTAGCAGAAATCTCGCTAATTGTACAAGTCTATAGTACTTGATATTTACTGGTGAAACACCACGCTCATTAATGTAATTGAAGAGGGCTATTCTACCACCAAGTCTATAGATCTTCCTCATAACATCTACTAGCTCTTTAAAAGACTCTCCTAAACCCACTATTAAGTGAACATATATATTACCTCTACCATAGACCTCTACAGCTTTCTCAATAAATCTCCAATATAAATCCCAGCTATATGGCTTATTCCACTCATTAAAAAGCTGTAACGTGGCTGTATCTAATCCCACTCCAATGACATCCACACCCCACTTTACCACGCTTTCTAGGAGTACTCTTGGTACTGGTGTAATTGCCAGTGAAATTGGAATATTGGGTTCAAAAGACCTAATATTCTCTATTATTTTTAATGCCTCACTAGCAAAATTACGTTTAATCACTGTTTGAAAACATATGCGAGTAAAACTTTTTCTCCAAGCCTTCTTAATAGTTTCTAAGTCAATAAGAGGCCATATAACTCTACCTAACTTATCACTACTACTATGAGCAAATCTACGTGATTGTAGACAATAAGCACAATTAGCACTACAACCACTAGGTGAGTATTGAAGGAAATATGCAGTTGTAGGTGTCTCTAGGATTTTTAAGTCTATGAGGCCTAATACTGCCAATGTTCCAATAGATGCCCTTACTAAAAACAATATGCTCAGCCTACATATATTTCACATAGCTCATAATATGTCTTAGAGTTAAATAAAGTTAAATAACTGTTATAGTCATCTATATTTCTACAGTCTCGGTGTGGTTTTTGAAGTTGAGAGTTATACTAGATCTTGAGGGGCGTGATGTTTATTGGCAAATGGCTATTGATGAGGCATTATTAACGCTGAGATCTCGCGGTGAAATTGATAATACTTTGAGAATATATAGGTTTAAGCCTAGTGCTGTTACAATAGGTTATTTTCAGAAGATTAGGGAGGCTGTTAACTTAGAGTTTCTAGATGAGAGCGGTATACAATATACTAGGAGGATCACGGGTGGTGGTTCAGTTTACCACGATACTAGTGGCGAGTTAACATATAGTATAGTCTTACCTATCAGGGGTGTTTTAACAGATGTCTTAGAGAGCTATAGGGTTATATGTAATAGCCTTGTCTATGCTCTCAGGAAGCTTGGTGTTTCTGCAGATTTTATACCCATAAATGATATTGTAGTTCATGGTAAGAAGATTTCTGGTAGTGCACAAACACGTAGAGCTGGATTTTTACTACAACATGGCACATTAATGTATGCTACAGATCTCAATATTCTAGAGAAAGCCCTCATAGCGCCTCGAGAGAAACTTGAGAGTAAGGGTGTAAAGAGTATTAGAGATAGAGTTATAACGCTTAGAGATATCATTGGCGAAGTCGACGTCAACGTCCTTGTAGAGTATCTTGTAGAGGGTTTTTCAAATACTCTTAGCGCTGAGATTTACTATGACGAGCTCTCTGAGAGAGAGCTTAGGGTAGCAAGTGAACTTGTAAGTAAATATAAGAGTTTTGAATGGGTGTTTAAGAGGTGATCTCGTGAAGTCGACATCACTAGTGCTACGTTACGTAAAGACAGTGAAATTAGATATAATTCTCGGCGATAAATGTGAAATCTTAGATTTAACTATTTCAGGGGATTTCTTCGCATATCCTGAAGAGTCTATTGGGGAATTAGAGAGTAAGCTTAGGAAATGTAGTAGTAGAGTGTGTATTGAAGAAGCTTTTAAAGAGATCTCTAGTACTATTGTTCTCGGAGTTGACATTGAAGACTTAAAGAGTAAAATTATTAGTTTACTTGAAACATGTACATCATCTTAACGCTCTTTATATTAGCATATGTGTTTTACATGTTTTTACATTTATTTACTTCCACAGTATTCATTGTAAGAAGTGGTGATTATATGAAGCCTGAGGGAATAATAACAGCTCTTATTACGCCTTTAGATAAGAATGGAGAGCTCTGTAATGATTGTTTAAAGGAGCTTATAGAGTTTCAATATAGGAGTGGTGTTGTAGGACTCTATTTAACTGGGACTTATGGTGAGGGCCTAGTACTTCCACGCGCTTTGAGATTAAAAGTTTTTGAAAAGTCACTAGAATATGCTCCTTCAAATATGTATTTGCTACCACATATTGGTAGCGCCTCACATGACGCTGTCATAGAATTAGGTTTAAAAGCCCGGGATCTCGGCTATAGAGAAGTCAGCGTAATTGGCCCAATATACCATAAGCCCTCTAGGAGGGGTCTTATTGACTACTACGATTACATAGCCTCTAAGATAGATCTTAATATTCTAATTTACAATATTCCTGAACGTCAAGGCTACAATATTACACCAGACGATTTCCAGTTTATAGTTGACCGTGTTAAGAATGTTGTGGGAATTAAAGATACTAGTAGAGATATATCTCAGCTACTAGAATATGTTAATAGATTTGGAGGAAAATATTTCATAGCGGGGGCTGGTGATAGTCTCCTATTTTACACGTTTATAATTAAAGCCCCAGCCAATATATCTGGAATTTCAAACCTAGTACCAGAGGTAACAGTAGCTCTCTATAAGGCTGTTAAAGAGGGTAATTATAGCAGAGCTCTTAAGCTTCAATATCAATTAGACCAATTGCGCAAAGTACTCAGCAAACTTACCCCAGAAATGCAAGAAGCTGTAAGAGAGCTTTTGAAATGGAGAAATATTAAAGCAGGCTATCCACCGCTACATCTAGTGCACGATTTAGATCAGGGGTTGTTGAAAAAAGCCTACGAGCTAGTTATAGAGATGGTTAAGAGTATTCACAGTTAATTAGTCTCCACCGCAGATGAATATAGATTAATAGATTAATAGAAGAATAAAAAATAATTTCGGCTTTTCTTTAGTGGTCTATTCTACCTCTATTAACTCTGCACCTTTTTGTGAAATAAAAGAAATATGAACATTTACTTTTACCCCAAGCTTGAAGAGATGATTTTTAATCTTCTCTCCTATCTCTACTAGTTTCTCTACATCTTCGTGTAATATAAATATTGATGGGCCTGCACCACTAATATTAACGCCATAAGCACCTTCATCTAAAGCGATCTTTTTAATGTCATTATAAAATGGTATCATTTTAGCCCGCGAAGGCTCTACTATGTAATCAGCTGAAACAGCTTCACCTAACACCTTTAGGTCTTCTGTTAAGATACCATAAATGAGTTTTGCTAGCGATGAGGACTGCTTTACATGTGTATCGAGGTCTATTTGTCTTGGCAGTAGAGATCGCGCGTAAGCGGTCTTCCTATAAGCTACTTGCACAGTCTCTGGAATTATGAGGGCTATGGGAATCCTCTTTCTAGGGACATGCCTAAGCACTACACCTCTTGTTAAATCTAGTATCACAAACCCTCCAAGTAAACTTGCAGATACGTTATCGTAGTGGGGAGAGCCTGCGGTGAACGCTTCACCTACACCTGCTAAATACAATAGCTCCTTCTCATCTAGATTAGTACCTAGTAAAATGTTAAGAGCTTGTGCAGTAGCAATACTTGTAGCGCCAGAACTCCCAAGACCACGTGATGGCGGTATACCCTTCTTCACAGTCACATAGACATCGTACTCTCTCACTGAGAGCTTGTCGAGAAAACTCTTAGCTACATGGTATGCAACGTTACCCTCACCTGACGGTACATTAAACCCGTAAGATTTAACAAACACCCTACCGACCCCGGGGTTCAGAGAGACCTCGACGATGTCATAAAAGCCTTCAATAGCAGCTGCAACTATGTCAAAACCAGGGCCAAAATTAGCTATTGATGCGGGTGCTTTCACTACAGCTCTTCTTTTACTCGCCGCATAGGGAGCATATCATCACCAGTGTTAAACACCTTAACATACCTTTAGAATATAGATGAGCTTAAAAACTCTACTAATACGCATTAGTTGTTTTAAAGGTCTATCTAGTTTATTTAAAACAGTTCCAGGACTAAGTATGCTTGGTGTAGAGTTATGAAGGGTTTTTCTACAATAGCTATTCATGGGCATGAATACGAGGATATCTATGGATCTCATGTCCCCCCAATATATGTTAGCGTTGTCTACGAGTATGTGGATCAAGAGCTTGGATTAGCTAAGTTTACAGATAGAGGTACTAATTTAAAGTATGGTAGAGAAGAAAACCCTACCACTAGGGCTCTTGAGAGGATTATTAGTAAACTAGAAGGAGCAGAGGATGCACTTGTATTTAATAGTGGTATGTCTGCTATTTCAACACTATTTCTCTACTATCTAAGACCAGGCGATAAAGTAGTGGTGCCAATGGAGCTCTATAGTTCTGTATTTGTACTCCTTAATCACCTAGTCTCAAAAATGAATATTAGAGTAGTAAAAGTGTGGCCATCAGCGGAGGCCATTATTGAGGCTGTAGATAAGAATACTTCAATGGTCTTTATTGAATCAATGACAAATCCAACAAATAAAGTAATAGACCTTGAATATCTCTCTAAAAGCCTAGATCTCGATGAAAAAACCCTAGTAGTTGATAACACATTTACAACGCCTGTGATTTTAAAACCTATAAAGTATAAAGCTAAACTCGTAGTTCACAGCATGACAAAGTATTTTGGAGGACATAATGACGTAGTTGGTGGAGTTATAGCTGGGTATAGGAAAAACGTTGTTGAATTGTGGGAGTGGCGTAGATTACTAGGAGGGATTTTACAGCCTTTTGAAGCCTATATGGTTTTGAGGGGGATTAAAACTCTCGAAGTTAGATTTGAAAAACACAGTAATAATGCTATGGCAGTAGCTGAGTATTTAGCTGAACACTCAAAAATAGAAGAAGTATTATACCCAGGGCTTTCAAAAAGTCCTTATCATAGTGTGGCGAGAAAAATATTTGAAAAACCACTCTTTGGCGGAGTAGTTAGTTTTAAGATAAAGGGCTCTTACAGTGATGTGATTAATTTTGTAAAGAGGCTTAAGGTAATTAAGAGAGCTCCTAGTTTAGGGGGTACAGAATCCCTCATAGTAATACCGATTAAGGCTGGTTCACAGTTTATTGAACCAGAATATAGACAAAAACTTGGAATAACAGAGAACTTAGTTAGATTATCAGTAGGGCTTGAAGACGTAAACGATATATTAGAGGATTTAGGACGAGCATTAAATTATTAAAATTAATATTATTTTTTATTCTCTAAACCCTAGGTCTTAAAACTATATTTTATTATTTTAGAGCGCCATAGCCGCCTCCACCAGGCGTCTCAACAACAACCTCATCACCGGGTTTTAAATCTATGGTTTGAGAACATATCTCCTCAATATAGCCCTTAACTCTCTTAACATAAACTCTTGCGGGTAAGCCGGGTTCTCCGCCTTCAAGTCCCCATGGCCTTGTCTTAAACCTTGATGCTATAATAGAGAGTGTTGCTGGCGCCAATACCTTCATTGATCTCACAATACCATCACCGCCTCTAAATCTCCCTCGACCACCACTCCCCTCTCTAATCCTATAAGCTGTGAATAATATTGGAAACTCTCTCTCAGCTATTTCAATAGGCGTGTTGAGAGTATTTGTCATATTCACGTGGACTCCTGAAACACCATTCTTAAAGGGTCTTGCGCCTGTGCCTCCACCAATAGTTTCGTAATAAGACCAATATCTATTATTGTAAACACCTCCAATCATCAAGTTCATCATAGTGCCAGATGCTGCCGCAGGTACTCTACCAGGCAGAGCTTTTGAGAGAGCTAGAAAAACTACATCTACAATTCTATTTGAAGTTTCAAGGTTACCTGCACCTACAGGCGCTGGTTTTAAAGGGTTAACTAATGTGCCTAAAGGGGCTTTTACAATTATAGTAGAGTAGAAGCCGTGATTAGTTGGTACTTCTTTATTCAACATACACCTTATACTAAAAGATGTAGCTGCAAAAGTTACTCCTAGAACAGCGTTTACGGGTTCTTCAACTTGCCTACTAGTACCCTCAAAATCCACTAGTATAATGTTACCTGAGATCTCTAGTTTAACTCTAATCCTATAGATCTCATCTCTCCAGTCAAGGTAGTCTTCTGCCTCATACACCCCCTGCGGCCACTTCTCATATTCGAGCTCTACTAGTCTACGTCCATGTTCAATAGCCTTATCCCATGCTTCGAGAACACTATGATACTTGTTAAAGAGCTCTCTTACTCGTACTTCACCAATACGTTGAGCCGCTATTTGAGCATTAATATCTCCTAAAGCATAATCTTGTGTTTTGAAATTTGAGAGTATAATACCTAAGATCTCTTTGTCTAATTCACCTCTCTTTACGAGTTTCACTGGTGGTATTATTAGGCCCTCATCGTAGAGTGTTTTTGAATGTGGATTTAATGATGCTGGTGCAGGTCCACCAACATCTACGTAGTGAGCTTTAGTAGTAATATAGGCTACAAGCCTATTCTCATAGTATACTGGTGAAAGAGCCATTACATCGTTAAGGTGTGTTCCAGCTATATAGGGGTCATTAGTAATAACTACATCGCCTCTCGCAAGGTCTATATTCTCCTCTGAGAGGTATTTTATGAGGTTCTTTACACCAATATAGAAAGAGCCTAAATGTACTGGTATATGTTCAGCTTGAGCTATAATTCTACCCTCTGAGTCTACGACTGCTACACTAAAATCCATTCTCTCTCTAATATTTGGTGAAAAAGCAGATTTCTTTAAAGCTACACCAATCTCCTCAGCAATGTACTCAGTAGCCTTATAGACAATCTCCCAACTCACTTTCTCACCTCTAAAACACCGAATTTTCCAACTACTGCTTGCCATCGTGGAGGAATAATCGTGGTAGAATAATCTTCAATTATTATAGCTGGACCATTAATCCTGTAACCGAGTGGCAATTGATCCCTCTTGAACACAGGCACTTTTATCCAGCCGTCAAAAAAGACATCTTTTTCTGAGACTTCAGGAGAGCCTTCTAGCAGGGGGTCTCTTAAAATAGGCTTAATTCTCTTTTTAACAGCAAATACTCTCACAACTACTATTTCTACTTCTCTTGGAAGTTTAAAGCCATATGTAGCTATATGTCTCTCCTCGAAAATACTCTTAATAGATTCTATTGTCGCCGGCTTACCTACCGGAATTATTAATTCCCATCCTTGACCCTTATACCTCACATCAGCATATCTAATATAATAGTCGGGTTTAAGATTTGCAAGTTTATTTTCAAGTTCATTAAACGCCTCTTCCACGTCTCTTGGATAAGCTCTCCTAGCCTCAAACTTGAAATCAGCCATTAACATGCCGAGTGCTGTAAAAACCCCTGGTAGTGGTGGAATAATTACCCTCTCAATTCCTAGTTCTTCAGCTAGTAGAACTGCGTGTTGAGGCCCAGCGCCGCCAAAAGCTATTAGTACAAAGTCTCTGGGGTCAAGACCTCGCTCAATAGTTACTAGCCTAATACCCCTCGCCATTACGAGATTTATCATATCAATAGCTATGTTGGCGACATCGTAGGGATCTCCAAGTTTCCTCAACGCTTCTAAAGCCTTTCTCTCGTCAAGTAACATAGTGCCTCCTAGGAGACTCGTCGGTATCCTGCCAAGAACTAAGTTAGCATCTGTAATAGTTGGCTGAACACCACCCCTATTATAACATACAGGGCCAGGATCAGCGCCAGCGCTGAGAGGTCCTACTCTAAGAGCTCCGGCTTCATCTCGCCAAATAATTGTACCACCACCAGCTGAGACCTCTGAGAGGTCTACAAATGGATATCTAACAGGATAACCCGAACCCTTCACAACTCTCCCATAATGCACTTCTCCACCAACCTCGTACTCCGTTGTCAATTGTACCTCATAATCTACTACCGTGGCTGCCTTAGCTGTAGTACCACCCATATCTAGAGAAATAACTCTCCTAAGACCTAGTAGTCTAGCTAATTCTGCTACTGCTACGACACCACCAGCAGGGCCGGATTCCACGAGTTGGACAGGTCTCTTAACAGCCTCTTCTACTGTTACAAGCCCACCTGAACTCGTCATTGTGTAGATACTAGCACCACGATTCTCTACATATTTGCCGATTTCTTCAAGATAATTACTCACAATAGGCATTAAAACAGCGTTTATAACAGCTGTACTAGTTCTCTCGTATTCTCTAGGCTCCCATGCGATTTCATGAGACAATGTCACATATTTAAACTTCTCTTTTAAGACCTCACCGACAATAACCTCGTTCTCAGGATTAGCATAGGAGTGTAAAAATGAAACAGCAACACTAATAACCCCCATTGAAACAGCCTTTTCAGCGAGTTTTCTCACCTCTTCTAAGTCAGGTCTCTTAACTACTTCACCAGTGTGTAGTGTTCTCTCATCTATTTCAAATCTCAACTCCCTAGGTACTAGTGGCCTTGGTTTCTCGAAATATAAGTCATAGAGTCTAGGTCTATTTTGCCTCCCAATTTCAATAATATCCCTAAAACCCCTAGTTGTAAAAAGAGCTACTTTCGGCCTTTCAAGACCTATTTGACCTAGTAGAGCATTTGTCCCAATTGTAGAAGCATGTACCACTTCTCTAAAACTAAATTTCTCTAGACCTTCAATAACAGCTTTCTCCGGGCTTCTCGGCGTTGAAAGTAATTTTAAAGTCTTAATTTCTCCTCGCTCATCTAAAGCTACAAAGTCTGTAAATGTACCACCAACATCAACAGCAATAATAGAACTCACAAAGACACCAGAGATTATCTCCTCTCAACCCACATTAATAAAAAGAAAAGTTTATTTAGATAGACATAGCTTCATTAACTCGACTGAGGTGTTTAGTAGTGAAGTTGAGTAAGATTATTAATGGAGAACTTTACATAGTTAAACTTGATCCAGGCGAGAGACTCCCAGACTCTCTAATTAAACTCGCAGAGGATTTAAAAGCTGGATTTCTCACCTTTTATGGTTTAGGAGGATTTAAATGGGCTAAAATAGGCTTTTTCAAGGAGCCTCAAGGCTACAATATAATTGAAATCTTTGCTCCAAGCGGAAGTGCTATAGAAGTCACATCAATAATGGGTTCAGTGCTTTGGACTGGGAAAAAATACCATGCACATATACATGTTACTCTAGGAACTATAGACAGCAGTAAAAGAACTCCCACCACATACGCAGGACACCTAATTGAGGCTGAAGTAAATCCACTAATAGAGCTCTTTCTCACAGCATCATCTAGGATAGATATAAATATTCTTAAAGAAACACTACCACATAGATTCCAGTAAATATTAGGAGTTTGTAATACCTGACTCTACTAAAGCTTATGGCCGATCTAGAATTAACTTGTAAATAGCCATGGTTACTTACTAGTTTTCGGGCTATATCATGATCATTCTTACTTCTTCTATTTTGTGTAGTTTTCTTAGCTTTTTTTATCCAAGTATCTTATCATTATAGTTCTTATGTTTTCTGCTAACTTATCCTTTCTAATCTCTTCTACAACAAAGTTACCGTTAAGATTTAGATCTCTTAATTCTCCTATGTAATACATGGATCTTAGAATAGATTTCTCTCAAAACTTTATATTGAAGTTTTATTTTCTGGTGAAGATAGGGTTAATTCTATAAGCTCGGCTTCGTAAGCTAAGAAGCCTAGTGCTATACCGAGCATTATTGTTAAGGTTTCAACGAGATCCTCAGTATACTCGGTATTAGTTTTCATGGATTCTACTGCTATTAAGTCTTCGAGTAATTCGTAGAAGCTAATGTGTTTTTCATTGATGTGTGTTAATATATATGAGAGCGTGGGATCTATGATCTTAAATAACACCCCATCTACTCTTTTAACTATAATAGCTTCCTCTCCAATACTCTCTACAAAGTACCTAGGAGTAATAATGATCTTGTCGAGGTTTTCTAGTATAGTATATTTAAATATATTCTCTCCACATTCAACTATTAGAGGATAACATGGAACACCTTCGTAGTGGTGTAAAGATAAGATAACATAGGATTTTTCACACTTAATACTGCGTAGTACCGGATATTCCCGTATTCCACTTAACGTAAACACTTTTACGTGTTTACTAGTTCTCGCTACATTAATGAGCTCTGAAGAGGCGTTAATCAATAAGTAAGCCCCTATTAAAATTACGTTGAAAAGTTCATGTTAAATAAAACGTGTTAAAATATTCTGAGAGATCTTAGTAAGACTTTTTCTCCTCTATAATCTGGTAGTAGAATTGGTGAACGCCTCTCTCTCGGTACGCCTATAGATTTCAACTCCTCAATATATTTTTCTAGGTGTTTTAGTGAGAGTTTAGGTCTTGTCGACGTCTCTTTTACTGTTTTCGCCGCTGTTATCCCGGCCCTTCTACCAAACACTAATATGCCTGCTAGCGAGTTGCCCATTAACCTGTTTCTACCATGAACTCCTCCACCCACTTCGCCTGCTGCTAATAGCCTTGGTATAGGCTCTCCATTAGGCCTCAATACTCTGGAAAATACATCTATCTCTATTCCACCATTTTGGTAGTGTAGTGTTGGATATGTCAACACGGGTTCTTGTGTTATATCTATTCCATGCCTTATGAATTGCCTATACATAGCAGGCAGAGCCTTCTTTATTGTGCCGGGGCCTCTTAACATGTCTATCATTGGCATATCAAGCCATACTCCCATAGCCCCAGTTGGAGTAATAATACCTCTACCCTCAGCACATTCCTTTATTATTGCACTTGATACTACATCTCTAGTTTCTAGTTGATGTATAAATTGCTCGCCGTGAACATTTACTAGTTGTGCTCCAAGACTCCTACACTTCTCCGTTATTAATTCACCTCTAATTGCCTCTGGAAACGCTACGCCAGTTGGGTGGAATTGGAATGTGTCGAGGTGAACTATATTAGCCCCTACTCTATAACCCATTACTACACCATCCATAGTAGCTCCATAGTGATTACTCGTCGGAAACCCTGCAATGTGAAGTCTACCAGCTCCTCCAGTCGCTATTATAACCGCTTTAGCACTAGCCACATAATACTCTCCAGTTTCAAGATTATAGAGTACTGCACCAGAAACTCCTCCATCCTCTGGGTCTGTGAGTAACTCTATTGCTGGTGTAAACTCTAAATATGGTACGTCATGATTTAAAAACTCCTCTCTCAGAACTCTCAGTATTTCAAGGCCTGTGTAGTCTCTAGCGCAATGTAATCTCCTCCTACACGCTCCACCTCCACTTACCTCTACATAGCTGCCGTCAGGATTTTTATCAAACATAGCGCCGAGATCTTCAAGCCACTTCATTATGAACGGCATATCTGTTACAAGTGCCTCTACAAGATCTCTCTTATTTGCAAATAAACCTCCCCCAACAGTGTCTATGAAATGTAATATAGGACTATCTTCTGGTCTATCTGCTGCTTGTATACCGCCTTGGGCTTTAACCGTGTTAGAGTCTCCTAGTCTCAACTTTGTAACTAAGAGTACAGCATCTGGAGAAACTCCACTATATATAGCCCACAGTGCCGCAGCTAAACCAGCCCCACCACTACCAATGACTAATACGTCAACATCATAGTCTACTTTACTGAGGTCTATTTGATCGGGGTCTATGAGCGGCCATGCCTCTAACAAATCTGCTACTTCATTATAAACTACTGTACCCTTACAAACACCTACTCTCAGAGGCCTCTTAGTCCCCGGCTTATAGTCAGGATGCCACTCTTTTAATAGTTTCTCGCGTTCTTCTAGCGATAATCTCCTATATGGCTTCTTTAACCTCTCCTCCCGTGTCTCCTCCACGTATTTTATTAACTTCTTGATCTCAGATGGATATCCACACATACTCACACCTCTACTCCTCTGGCTCAATCACCCTTGAAGCATATAGTTTTTTCAACTCGTCCACAGATGCTTGCTTTAATTTTTCTAATTCCTCTCTGTATTTACCTTGCTCTATCTCCTTGATCCTATCTTCTAAGTGCCTTGGCTTTGGTGACATGTATTTCCCATAAATCCTCCTAACCAAGTGGAATATATTTGCATGTCTTATCTCCGCAGGACACCTCATTGAGCATATTCCACACGCTATACAATCAAATGTTAAATCTGCAGCTTTTGCTAAATCCCCTCTTTTAATCGCCTGGATAGCGTCCATGACCTGTAAACCCTGTGGACACGCCTTTGTACAGGTATTACAGGCAACACATCTAGCTATCTCAGGATATAATTTTAGAACTAAACCTACATCTGGCTTAAGTGATTCTAACTTATATTTCACTCTCGGAATAGGTGTATATGGTAATACTACGAGGTACATCCCGTCTTCAACTACATTTTGACATGCTAATGCAATCCTCAACTTGTATTCTCCAGGCTTCCTATACAATGTTGCACAAGCCCCACAGAACCCTCCTCTACATCCAACACCTCTTATTAATCTAAATCCCGCGTATTCTAGAGCCTTGTGAATCGTGAGACCCTCTGGAACAAGGTATTCTCGACCCATCACATATATCTTAACCATTTTAGGCTGAAGTATCTCTCTACGAGATACTGTAACCAAGGCTACACTCACAGATGCCACCTAGTCCTAGCCATATCTAACTTATAGATTGATATAAAATAATAATTAGTAAAAGTAGTGATCATGGGCCCGTCGCCCGCGACAATAAATCAGTTAAATAAACAATTTCAATTCTTAACTTCTTGCCGAGAGATAATAGTGTTGTTTCTAAATTGTACTTACACAGTGGACAGATCACTGCAATAATATTAGCACCTCTTACTGCAGCTTCTTCTAATATTTCCCCAGATTTCTCAAACACGATCTTCCTATTGAAAACTGATTGATATGCTCCACAACACTCAGTTTTAAACGGAAATTCTATAACCTCTATCTTAAGAGCTCTCAGTATGTTATCCATAACCTCGGGGTTTTCGGCATTATCAAATGCGATTTCCCTCGGCCTGAGCACTGTACAACCATAGTATGGTGCTACCACGACATCTTTAACCTCTGTTACCACTAATCTCTTAAGTTTATCAATATTATCTCTTAACACTTCAAGTAAATGTAACACTTCTATTCCAATAGTATACTTTTCTTCTTCATCCATAAACAACGCTAATGTATCAAGATTTTCTGGGTTTTCTCTGAGCATGTGATTTACTCTCTTAAGCACATTATAACACATTGGACACAATGTTAGAAGTTTATTAGTCCCATGTTTTCTGGCTTGTACCTGGGCCTTTATGAGAGTTCTCAAACCACTAATGTGTTTCATTAAGTCGTCTTTTGCTAGACTATAAAATGCTCCACAACAATACCAATTATCTAATTCATATACTTCAATACCTATTTTACTCAGTATTTCTAATGTCTTCTTCTCATACTCTAAAGCATTTCTCTTAACTGTGCAACCAGGATAATAGAGCATTTTCACATTAATCACCCTGTAAGCTTCCTCGAAGCACTTACTATCGCAAGAGTAGGTGCCTCTTCGATGTTAGGGATCTCCTCATACTTTAACTTATCAATCCCCTGTCTCAGCGTTATAAGCCTCAATGCTTCAAACACTACTCCTGGTGCTACATCTCTCGGACAGCGATCAACACATCTCATACAGCTAACGCAAATCCATATAGTATTACTAGATAACACAAGTGCTCCTGCACCTATTTGTAAAAGCCTTATAGCTCTATGAGGAGGAATATCCATAAACCTCACCATGGGGCAAACAGCTGAGCACGTTCCACATTGATAACAAGCATACGGGTTTTTACCACTATATTCAACTACGCGATTTAATACTTCTGACACTTCACCACCCCACTAAATCACCTTTAATAAATTACCATGAGAGTCGTAGATAAACACCCTGATCAACCTAGATCCTGCGATGTGAGTTGCACAGGAGTTACAAGGGTCAAAAGCTCTTATAGCCACTTCTAACTCGCTGATTAAATTAGTTAAGTCCTCATTTAGCAGTAGTCTAGTCCACGATTTCAACGCTATCTTCTTAAGCTGAGTATTTATAGCAGCATTATTTATAGCTGTGGGAGTTATTATATTGACATCTGTCACGAGGAAATTCGAATCAGATTTGTAATGGTGAATTAAAACCCCACGTGCAGCTTCTACTACTCCGATACCCTCATATCGAGGTGTCCCCTCTAAGTTCACTACTTCACCAGTACTCAATAAGTCCCTGTGTTCGATCATCATTTTCTCTACTACCTCAAGTGCATAGATATTCTCAATTAGTCGTGCCCAGTGATAAGCAAGAGTATTATTTACAACTTTCTCACCGCCAAAGAACTCGAGCATCTCTTTATACTCATTTAAAGCCCACTCAGCCGGCACTTTACTACACACATTTAACCTAGCCAATGGTCCAACTCTAACAACACCTCCCTCCTCTAAACCCTGCCACCCTATGATAGTTAAATATGGGAATTTTGAATAACTCCACTCCTCATAATGTTCTGCAATATATTTCGTATACTCCTCAGGTTTAAAAGTAGCTACCTCACTACCCTTATAATCTACTACTCTTAATACCCCATCATAGAAACTAAGAGATCCATCTTCACTAACTAAGCCCATGTAATAAGTCTTTAACTCATAATCCCCTCTCCTCGCAAGTTCTTGTAGTCTTCGCGATTTTGAGAGAGTATTTTTAAAGAGATCTAGAGTATACTGTAAATGTCCTCTCAGCTCTCTTAAACTTTTTTCAATAAACTCTAAGTCTTCTTTGCTCAGCTTCCTGGAAACACCTCCAGGTATAGCTATCGGCACATGTATTATTTTCCCACAGATCTTTTTAATGATACTCGTCGTTATAGACCTGGCTGTAATCAACTTCTTAATAACCTCTGGATATCTCCTTACTACGTCTACAAGTCCACGTAACTCACTACTTCTCTCCGCGAGTAGATCGGCTAACGCCATTACAGCTAAGTGTAATAGATGATCATCTATCATGTAGATATAATGTACCAGTTCTCTCACTTTAATAGCTGTTTCAGTGGGTTTTCTACCAAATAACATATCTACAGCTTTAGCAGAAGCCATATGATGAGGTATACTACAAACTCCACATATAGTCTGAGATATTCGAGGCATCTCCTCTACAAGTCTACCACGGCAAAATGCCTCAAAACCTCTTAGCTCTAATACTTGGTAATATACGTTGTTTACTCTACCCGCATCATCTAAGGTTATTATAACCCTTGCTTCACCCTCAATTCTCGTAACCGGATCTACTACTAGATTTTTACCTTGCATATTCACTACCCTCTAAGCTTAATTTAAGCATATATAGGCGAGACCTAGGCAGAGTATACCTATAGAGAACTCCAAGACGATCTACGAGCTTATCGAGAATTTTAGCTAAACCCTGCTCCATTAACTCTTTCTCTCTTTCAACAGCGACTAGTGCTAATATCCCAGCTATGTATCTAAGACCTACATCTTCAAATCCTGGTAGTGGTCCAAAACAACCCGTGCAAGGCATATTCACATTGATACAACTGTGTTCACAGCCTTCTCGAGTAACAGGGCCTAAACATAGTATTCCCTGCTCTAAGAAACACCTATTTTCCTCGATCTTAGCCTCATATATCCTCTTTATACTCGGTATTTGTAGTTTAGAGAGATCTTTAGGTTTTCTAGGACAAGTCTCACATTGTGCTTTAGAACCAGCAATTACTAATGGCCCTATTGGTTCCTCGCCAGCAATGTATTTTAAGAGCACATTTACAAATTCATTAACGACTTTAATAGGGGGAGGACAGCCGGGAACTACTATGTCTACATTGACTACGTGGGGTAGTGCCCTATAAGTACTTAGCTCTGGTAATTTAGGTAATTCAATAATACTCTTATATTGAGAACTAGTAGTAATCGTTGACTTCACTAAGTTAATTAATTCAATAGGAGAAGTTAATGCAGCTAATCCAGGTATTCCACCATATGCTGAACAACTACCAAAAGCTACTAGTATCTTAGATTTCTCTCTCAACCACTTCGCTAATTCCTCATCTTCACTAGTCCTTACACCACCCATAAATACCGCAACATCTATTTTACCAAGTGATTTTAAGTCGGAGAGTCTAGCGTCAACTGCTACACTCCAATACGCTAGATCAATGTTCTCCAAGATCTTTGAAATAGCTTCTTCACTATTCGCTAAAGCTACATCACACCCTCCACAAATAGCTCCGTGAACTATAACTATATTAGGTTTATTCACACACTACCACCACGTATTTTTACTCTAAGTGGACCTAGCTTCCTAATAGTAAATGTGAACTCGTCAAATAGTGTTTTGAGTTTTTGTGATTCAACAGCACTCACCCACTCTAATTTCAACCTCTCAGGCTCTATGCCAAAGTCACTAAGTAGCTTCTTCAACATGTAAACCCTCTTAAAGGCCTTAAAGTTCCCCGCAATATAGTGACAATCTGAGGGTGTGTGACAACCCGCCACTATGACTCCATCTGCCCCGTTCATGAAAGCCTCTACTATTAAATCAGGGTCAACGCGTCCAGAGCAGGGGACTATTATTGGAATCACGTTTGGCGAGTATAATAACCTACTAACACCGGCGAGCTCGGCTGCTGCACCTGAACACCACTTACATAGAAATGCCACTATTTTAGGCTCCCAGGAATCCAAGTTCACTTCACCACAGCCTTAACCATTTCTAATAATTGCTTAGTTGAGTAATTCCTCAACTCTATTGCACGACTTGGACATGCAACTACACAAGCCCCACAACCCTCACATAACAACTCATTAACTTTCGCTTTCCCCTCTACTAGCTCTAATGCACCATATGGACAAATACCTACACATACTCTACAACCACTACATAAATCTCTATCAACCACAGCTACTAATGGCTCTTTAACAATATACTCTGAATACAATAATTCCATAGCCTTAGCCGCCGCGGCAGAGGCTTGTGCAACAGTTTCAGCAATATCTTTGGGGCCGTGTGCAACACCACATACAAATACACCACTAGTCACTGTTTCAACAGGTCTTAACTTTGGATGTGCTTCTTGAACAAATCCATATTTATCAAAAGGTATTTTCAGTTTAGATGCTAATTCATAAGGTAACTGTGGCACTAAGCCCGTGGCTAATACAACGAGGTCTGCCTTGACCGTTAATAACTGGCCTGTAAGAGTATCAAATCCAACAACAACCATGTCGCCTGTTTTGGGATCTCGGTAAACCCTGTTAACTCTGCCACGTATGTAGTTTACTTGAAACTCCTCTTGTACTCTCTTAATGAACTCCTCATAACCCTTCCCAGCAGCCCTTATATCTATGTAAAACACATATGCCTCTCCGCCTGGTACTCGCTCTTTAAATATTAATGCGTGTTTCGCCGTGTACATACAACATATTTTTGAACAATATTCGAGGTGATTAATGTCTCGTGAACCAACACACTGTATAAACACAACTCTCTTCACTGGTTTTCTATCACTAGGTCTTAGTATAAGGCCTTTTGTAGGACCACCTGCTGAGAGTATCCTCTCAAATTGCAGTGAATCTATTACATCTCTATATAAGCCATAACCATATTCCTTAAGCCTCTCAGCAGGATATAAATCATAGCCTGTTGCAACAATTATAACTCCAACTTCTTCTTCTACTAATTTATCTTCATCATTAAAGTCTATGGCCTTAGTTGGACATACTCTTAAACACTTATCACACCCATCTACCCAGTGTCTACAATTAGCCTTGTCAATTACATAGGCAGGAGGTATTGCCTGTGGGAATGGTATGTAAATAGCCTTCCTATCAGAGAGACCTCTATTAAACTCGCTTGGAACTTTTACTGGGCAAACCCTCTCGCAGAAGCCGCAGAGCCTACAATCACCTATTTTAACATATCTAGCGCGCTGAAGTATTTTCACCTTGAAGTTTCCAACAAATCCACTAACATCTACTACTTCAGAGTTAGTATAGATTTTTATTAACGGGTGCCTAGCAACTTCAGCCATTTTTGGTGTAAGTATACATTGAGCACAATCTAGTGTTGGAAAAGTTTCACTAAGCATAGCCATTTTACCTCCAATTGTCGGTGTCTTTTCAACTAGTATTACGGGTATTCCGGCATTTGCAATGTCTAAGGCAACTGTTATCCCTGCTATTCCACCACCAATTACCAGGACTTTTCTCACAGTTCTACTCTTAACAGGCTCTAGCGGGCTATTATCAGCAACCTTCACCACAGCTGCTTTTACTAGTTTTATTGCTTTTTCTGTTGCCTTCTTCTTATCTGCATGCACCCAGCTAGAAAACTCCCTTATCACAGCCATCTCGAGCCTGTAACGATTTAAGCCAACTGCTTCTATAGCTCGTGCAAATGTCTCATAATGCATTGTGGGAGTACATGCTGCAACCACTACAGCGTTGAGTTTCTTCTCTAAAATCGCTTTTTTAATAAGTTCTTGCCCGGGTGCAGAGCACATATAAATATAATCTTCAGCGTGAACTACGTGAGGAAGTCTTTTAGCCTCTTCTACAACTTTTTTAACATCTACTACGCCAGCTATGTTAAGGCCACAATGGCAGACAAAAACACCTACTCGCGGCTCCTCACTACTCAAACTCATGTCACCGAGTACTTGTAAAATAGTAAATGTTAGAATAAAACTGTGAAATAATATTTAAACTTCTAAGTTACTCCAAGTTTTTTAAGTACCTCTTCTCGTTTCTTCTTAGCTTGCTCTACAACCTCTTCAGTTAAATTACGGCCTTCACTATCTATTGTTATTAATAATGGGCCAAAGTCTTCGACTTCAAACACCCATAAAGCTTCAGGTATTCCTAAATCAAGCCACTCAACTCTCACAACACGTTTTATTGCATTAGCCGCTAATACAGCTGCTCCTCCAGTGAAATATGCGTAGACAGCACCATATTCTCTACATGCTTGAGCCGTTCGAGCCCCCATTCCACCTTTCCCAATAACCATTCTCACCCCAAAATTCTTGATCACATCTGCCTCATAGAGATCCATTCTAGCACTTGTCGTGGGTCCTGCCGCCAGCGCTATCCACTGGTCGCCTAGTTTTTGAACTACTGGACCACAATGATATATAACCCCTCCTCTCAAATCCACGGGGATGGGTTTACCCTCTTTGAGGTAATCTAACATCCTTCTATGCGCAGCATCTCTAGCAGTTACAATTGTCCCAGTAAGATATACTATGTCTCCAACTCTCAATTTCCTAACATCAGCTTCTGATAGAGGTGTCTTAAGCTTATATTCAGCCACATATATCACCCCTATTGCTCTATAACATATTTCCCATTAGCATTTATTTTCACAGTAGCTCTCCTAGTAGCCCAGCATTGAAAAGCCACTGCAACAGGCATTGCTGCTGGATGTCTATGTGCATAATCTACGTGTACAGCTAATACCGTATATTTTCCCCCAAGACCCATAGGGCCTATACCAAGGCTATTAAGAGCCTCATATAGCTCTTTTTCAAGCTCATATAACACGGGATCAGGGTTTAAAGTACCTATTTTCCTAGTACAAGCAGCTTTTTTAGCTAAATACATAGCTATGTCTGCACCACCACCAACACCAACACCTACAATTGTTGGTGGACAAGGTAGTGAGCCTGCTTTTAAAACAGCATCTACAACTACTCTTTTAACTGCTTTAACACCCTCACCTGGAGGTGGTAGTTCTAGGTATGAAACCCCCTCTGAACCACCCCCCTTCGGCACCACTGTAACCTCTAAGCCATCTCCTTCAACTAGTTCTAGGTGTATATATGGCATATACCTACCTGTATTATCACCTGGATTTCTACCAGTAAATGGATCAACAGTATTAGGTCTCAGAGGTACTTGTTTTGTGGCTCTTCTTACTGCTTCTACGAGAGCTTCTCTTAAAACTCTTAATCCAGGGAAGTCATATCCCACTGTGACATAATATATGATAGAACCAGTATCTTGACATACTGGCTTCTTAAATTTCTCAGCTAACTCAATATTTTTAAGTATTGCTTCTAACTGTGACTTAGCCATAGGATTTACCTCTTCCTCATATGCACGTTTAAGTGCTTGTTTAATATCTGGTGGTATATATATTGCTGCACGCTCTATGGTTTCTGAGACAGCCTTAGCTATTATCTCTTTAAACTCCTCTAGAGATGGCATATATAATACCCGAATTTACGGTTTTAACTCCTTGTACTCTCGGTAGAGCTGTATAAGACCTGCCTTAACAAATAACTCCATTTCCTTCTTCGGCCTCTCAATCATCTCTCTTATTTCAAGCTCTAACTCTGATCTAGAGAGCTTTCTCCTAGCATAACCTAGCTCTATAGCTTTCTCTGCGACAGCCATCGCCTCTTTCACATACATCTCAGCCTCCTCCATTCTAGGCACTATTCTCTCCTCGTGAATACCAGTCTCTTCAGCATACTTCGCTATAGCGTAAGCTGCCGCCAAGAACATTTCATCAGTCATTTTCCTCGCCCTCACAGTGAAAACCCCCCTGAAAACTGCTGGAAACCCTAAACTATTATTTATCTGATTCGGGAAGTCACCTCTACCTGTAGCAACAATTCTCGCCCCTGCTTCTTTAGCCTCCCACGGCCATATTTCAGGTATAGGATTTGCCTCAGCAAATACAATAGCATCTTTATTCATTGATGCAATCCACTCTTTCTTTATAACTCCTGGACCCGGCTTAGAAGCCGCGATAACCACGTCAGCTCCAACAAACGCTTTTGATACATCTCTTACACCCTCTGGATTTGTCTCCATAGCAATCCTATATTTCCACGGGTTCTCTTTTTTCATATCTTCAATATCTCCTCGTTCCCTGTAAAGTGGGCCTTTTGAATCAATCACAATCATGTTCTCTGGTTTTGCACCAGCCACTTTAAGATATCTATATGTGCATATATTTGCTGCACCAGCTCCAAACAACACTATCTTGACTTGATCTATTTTCTTACCAACAACTTTTAACGCGTTTATGAGGCCTGCTAAACTTACAAGTGCTGTTCCCTGCTGGTCATCATGCCATACTGGTACATCTAGTATTTCTCCTAGTTTTTCTAACATATAGAAACACTTAGGAGACTCTATATCCTCTAAGTTTACTCCACCAAAACTCGGCTCTAAAGCCTTTATTATATATATCAACTTCTCTGGATCTCTCTCACGTATAACTATTGGGAAACAGTCAACGCCGCCAAGATATTTAAACAACAAACACTTACCCTCCATAACTGGTAAACCAGCAGCCGGCCCTATATTACCTAGACCTAAAACCCTTGTACCATCACTTATAACAGCAACAGTATTCCACCTCCAAGTATAATCAAAAGAAGCATCTTCCCCAGCTCTCTGTATTCTCCTACAAGGCTCAGCTACACCTGGAGTATACCATATATTAAAGTCATCAAACCTAGTTACAGGAACCTTAGCAACCGTCTCAATTTTCCCACCATAGAGCTTATGGAGCTTTTCAGCTAATGCTGCCCAATCTACTTTAACCTGAGACATAAGTTCACCTCTTCTTTCTATGCTAGGTCAACTTTAAAAACATAATACAAAAACATAATACAGTTACATTAAATACTCCAGGCAATTATTAAGCGTTTTTAAACAAAAATTAGAGCTTTTATAAATCAATAACTCTCAATAAGCTCTACATGGCTGTAATGATGTGTTTTAATTTCATTAAAGCTTTATAGTGTATGGGTGTGTAGAGTGAGATATCAATTAATCTATTTAGTCGTAGATGGTGTAGCTGATAGTCTCAAAGACCCTGTGACAACCCTCGAGATTAGTGTAAAACCTGGGCTTGACTGGGTTGCAAATAGGGGGATTTGTGGACTACTCTACCCTGTTAGTAGGGGAGTTGCTCCTGAGAGTGATGAAGCTGTTATCTCTCTACTAGGTTATAACCCTCGCGAAGTATATCCAGGTAGAGGTGTTCTTGAAGCTCTTGGAGCTGACTTAGAGCTAAATTGGGGTTTTGAAATAGCTTTTAGAGCTAATTTCGCTACAATAGACCCGGTTACTAGGAGAATTATTGATAGGAGAGCTGGTAGAGGTATTAGTGCTGATGAAGCTCGAGAACTCGCAAAAGCTGTAAATAACTTAGAACTCGGAGAGTACGATGGATATGCGAGAGTAATTGCTACTATTGGCCATAGAGCTATTGTAATTATTGGTAGTAAGAGCTATAAGCTTTCACCATTGGTCAGCAATAATGATCCAGCATATGAGAGGAAAGAGCTTGTAAGCATTGCTGTTGAGAGACCTGAACCATTTGTAAAAGATATAAGACCTCTAGTAAAAACGCGCGAAGCAGAAATAACAGCTAAACTCGCAAACATATTCTTTGAGAAAGCACTTAAAATCTTAACAGAACACCCTATCAACATAGAGAGAGCTAAGCGAGGACTTTTACCAGCAAATGCACTATTACTCAGAGATGCTGGTGGAGAACCTCTTAAAACTCAACCACTACCTGAAAAATATAAATGTAAATTTGCTGTTCTAGCTGAAATGCCCGTTGAAATAGGCATTGGTAAGGTTTTCGGAGCTGACACTATAGTATTAAAACCACCCACCGGAGACCCACAAGTAGATTATGAAGAGAGATTAAAAAACACACTACAAGCTCTCCACAGCCACGACATAATCTACGTGCATTTAAAAGGACCTGATGAGCCAGGACATGATGGAAATATAGAGTTGAAGAAGAAAAAGATTGAAGAGATAGATAAGTACTATGTTCAACCACTAATTGAATTTATTAAAGAAAAATACGCTCTCCTCGTAACAGCAGATCACGCAACACCTCCAAGTAGAAAAACACACACAGATGATCCAGTACCCGTAGCACTTTATACGCCAGATATATTAGCAGATAACGTTACTAAATTTACTGAGAGAGATTGTACACGAGGATCTCTTGGTATAATTGAACACGGTTGGAGACTCTTACCACTCATCTTAGAGAAATACTTGTCATAGTGGTATCTCAACTTGACAATTAAAATCTACGTGCCATTACACATCTCTGGGATCTGGATACCTCACTATGCTAGTAATCACATTGAAACTGGAAGTAGGGGTGTAGGTTTAACTGTAACCAGTTATCTTATAGCTGAAGAGACATCTAAGTGTAGTATTATTCTTAATAATAAAGAAGTCTTAGTAAACCAATCTCAGGAGACTTGTAGAGATCTTGGAGTTAATATAGGTGTTCGCGGTAACTCGTATTTTAACCTCGGATCTGGTTTTGGACTCTCAGCTGCATTATTAATATCACACAGCTTAATAGCTTATAATACAATTAATAAACCTCTACTTAGAGCACTACAACACGCCCACATACTCGAAGTTAAATATAGAACTGGACTTGGAGACGTCATAGCAGAGTATATGGGGGGTTTCGTGGTGAGAGTTAAACCTGGAGCACCTGGTATTGGTGTCGCATATAAGTTGCCGGTTAAAAGTAGAGTAGATCTGGTGTTAGTTGAGCTTAATATTAGAGAATCTACTAGTCAAATGCTTTCAAGAATGAGTAGAGAGCTTTTAATAGAAGGCGAGAAACTATTAGAGAGAGTCTTAGAAATCCAGGATTTAAAAGCGTTTTTCGAGTCTTCAAGGCTTTTTACTAGCAAGCTCTTTGACTATAGTGAAGTAAGAGAGATATTAAAAGGTTTAAGGGGAATTATAGATTATTACTTAAAGAAGTCTGCGCTAGTTTTATGGGTTGAGAGAGAATTTATTGATGAAGTACTCTCAAAGCTTAGAGCTAGAGGGTTAAAAGCCTACTATTCAACTATATCGCTAATCGGTGTCCACATTGTGGATTCCATTAAATCACCCAAGAAGAACTAGCTTACTAATCAGAGAAAAAATAGTTGAAGGATTTAAACGGGGATTAGTAGCATTAGAAGGACTTATAGCTCATGGTCGTGGTGAATGCTTCGACTACCTCATAGGAGAGTCAACACAGCCATTTGCACTAAGAGCTATTGAAGCAGCTGTAGCAGCACTACTCTTAGCTAAGTACCCTGTGATCTCTGTGAATGGTAATACAGCCGCCCTCGTACCAAAGGAGATTGTCGAGCTCGCCAGGGAGGTTAGTGCTAAGATAGAGGTGAACTTATTCTATAGAACACGTGAGCGCGAAGAAGCCATTGCAATGTGGCTTAGAGAACATGGCGCTGAGGAAGTTCTAGGTGTAGGTGAAGATGCCTCAGCTATTATACCAGAACTTTTCAGTGAAAGAAGAAGAGTTAGTCCTCGTGGAATACTAATAGCAGATGTTGTATTAGTTCCTCTAGAAGATGGCGATAGAACTGAGGCTTTAAGAAAAATGGGTAAGACCGTTATAGCTATAGACTTAAATCCACTCTCGAGAACAGCTCGCACAGCCACAATTACAATTGTAGATAATATTGTAAGAGCTATGCCATTAATGGTTAAAAAAGCCAGAGAAATGAAAAAACTGAGTAAAACTGAATTACAAGAAGTTCTCAGAAATTACAATAACAACCAGATATTACAAGAAGCATTAAAACACATATTAAACAGACTCAGCGAGCTCTCACAATCTAAACTCACACTCCTCTGATCTCTCATCTAACTCTACATAT
>JAJHQS010000033.1 GCA_020833225.1 Desulfurococcaceae archaeon | reverse complement strand
CTCAGCAGTTTATACTATTCTAAGTATGCTTGAAGAGAGAGGATTTATTACCTCAAGTTGGGAGGTTGAAGAGAAAGGCCCTGCTAGAAAAATATATAGGGTTACAGAGGAGGGATTAGATTACCTTAATGAGGCTTTAACTAGGCTAAAAGAATATAAGAGAGTAGTTGAATACCTGCTTTCTTAGTCTAAACTCATTAATATTAACTTTTTAAGCATATTTCTTTTTACTACTACTGGTGATATGTACTTGAATAAGGTATCTAAACGTGTAAGTAGTATTCCTCTAAATCCTCATAGAGTTTTAATAGCAAAAGCACATGAATTGTGGAGGAGAGGTATTAAAGTATATGATTATACTGCAGGTCAACCTGGTTTACCTCCAAGTCGTAGTGCACTAGAATTCTTCACTGAGATGGTTAAGAAAGATCCTTTTAACCATTTCAGGTATATACCAACCCAGGGATTATTAGAGTTGAGAGAGGCTTTATCAGAGGATTTGAAAAAATATGGCGGTATAGATATATCATCAGATCAAATCGTCATTACTACTGGTGGTGCTGAAGCACTTCTCATCGCTACATTAACACTACTAGATGAAGGCGATACTATATTGCTATTAGATCCCTGTTACAGCGTGTACTGGGATCATGTGGCATTTACCAAATTACGTGTTGAAACATGTACTCAAAGTTTTAATAGAGAATTTAATCCAGACCCTGAGTGTATTAAAGAGAAATTGAGTAGATCTAAAGCTATACTTTTCGCAAGCCCAGATAATCCAACATCTAGAATAATCAATCTAGAAGTAGCAAAGACTATTATTGATGTAGCATATGATAAGAGAGTGTGGGTTATTTATGATGTAGCATATAAACACATGGTTTATGATGGTGAACACGTGTGGCTTGAAAAATATGCTCCTTCATTAGACTATCTCGTAGTTGTGGGTTCTTTTAGCAAAGATCTAGCAATACCTGGTGGTAGACTTGGCTATATCTATGGTCCACGAGACATTATAGAAGACCTTGTAAAACTCAAAGCAATATTTGGAATAGTAGCACCAGTACCTATGCAGTGGTTAGCATATTACTACCTTAGAGAGGGGTTTAAAGAGGAGTATTTAAGAGAAGTATTACTAGTTTATAAGAAAAGGCGTGACGTCGCCTACGAGGCTTTTAAGAAACTAATACCTGAAGCTAGATTATATAAGCCTAAAGCTAGCATGTACTTATTCCCAGACATGAACTCTTATCTTGAAAAGTTGAGGTTAAGTGATCTCGACTTTACATTAAAATTGGCTGAGAGTAAGGGTGTTGTAATGTTACCGGGCTCTATATTTGGTAATGCTGGTAAAGGCTACTTGAGAATAACATTTGTAACTATGAGTGAAGAAGATTTAATAAATGGCTTTAAGCTACTAAGAGAATTCTTAGAAGAAAATAAAGTCTTATAAATCTACTCAAGACTATTTCTTTAAAAACATAGAAGAATTAGCCACTTAGACTAGTCTTTTTAAATACTAGCCATCCCAATACTACTGGTATAGTAATCCATGTTATTGTACTAATGCATATAAACAACGGATTAATTATACTCTCAATAGTTAAAACGCTTTCTCCTGTCACATATACTGTATAGTAATACTGCATAAAGTAGTATATTCCTAGTGGTGTGAAGTAATATGAGGTATATTGTGCTCTCATAAGCTCTTGAGCAAGCCCAACTCCAAAACCTCTGAGTGAAATGACAACTAGGTATACTAGTAAATTCCACAAAATACTAAATACCATATAAGTTATCACAGAAACTACAATATACCTAGTACCACTAGTAAATGCTGAGAGCATATAGCAGAGCGAGTAAAACGCTATAAGTGCTAAAGAGAGCCCAGCATAGAGTAATATACTCTGATAGAGATCTAATAATACTCCTGTAAAGAAGTAAACCGATAATACTAGGGCGGTGTAAAAGAGAACTGTTGCTACGAGAACTACTAATACGCCGGCAAAATACCTCGTAGTGTAAAGCTCAAACCTAGTAATAGGCCTTGCTAATACAAACTCAAGTGCCCCCTGAGCTCTTGGCTTAGCAATATAAATATATACTAAGTAAAGCACTATTACTGGGAAAAATGTAATAAAGAGACTAACACCAACAGATCCAACTATTTGCGTAGATACAATCATCTTAGTTACTCCACCTTGTAGAGGAGAAATATTAGTTCTCGTTATAGCATACATAGTGCTATTCTCACTACGTGAAACCAAGAGAACATATAAAGAGGGTTGTATAGGTCTCAATCCTCTTTCAAGTAGAGTCATATTTAACTCTAAGACACCAATACCACTATGCACTACACCCACATGTTCAAAGTACTTCTCAATATCATTAATACTAAGAGTTTTAGGTATCTCAGTAACATTAAGTTTCTCAATATAAACATCAAAATATACATCTTTAAAACTATAGAGAGATGTTATAAGCAAAGATTTCTCAAAGCCCAGGGCATAGAGAGATGTTGACACAATACCTGGACTCTTCATTTCTACTTCTCCCACAACACCCACTGAGACCACAGCACTAGGTATAGGTGTAGCTATTAATGTTTCCTGGGAGGCTGTAGTAATGGTGTCTTTAGTAACTCGAATACTACTAATAGCAAAGGGGATTGGAGTTGATACTAAGACGTAGACTGTTTTATTGTTAACTTCTAATGGGAAGTATAGTGTTCCAGCACCCGTTCTTATAGCTTGAACTATTGTTCCATAGACTGTTGTCACATTTATGTAAAGCTTATAAATTAGATCTCTGCTAATATACTCTCTAAGATTTTTAACAACAACTACTCTCCCACTACTACTTCTCACTACATCCTCATCTATAATTCTCAATAATTTTTCAAATTCTTCCTCATATACTTCAGGTGTAATTTTACCTAATTGCAGGTCTTCTTGAAGCTGCCTCAATGTAGTTGCATTATAACAGCCAAGTTTATATGAGATCTCGCCGTCAATAGGCTTGAGATCAGGGTTTAATAATAAAACTTCTAGTTTAAACTCCCCTGTACTAGTATCTATATAAGAGTGTAATACTTGTTGCTGAGGATTAGGCATAGTAGCTATAAATGCTAATATTGCATATGCTACACCAACACCTGCTAATGTAAAGATCACTAATGTAACTATGACTGAAATTCTCAGTACACCGCGTTTAAAATCATAGAAGATAGGGTTCAAAGATGATCACTCTCAGCTTTCTTAATTAAGCTGAAGAAGAATTCTTCGAGACTCTTTTCTTCTCTCTTAACCTCTAATACACCAATACCGCTATTCACGAGATCAGAGATCACTACGCTACTATCAACCCTAGGATCTCTCAATATGACCCTCTGCTCACCTATAATAGAGGGCTCACCGTACTTCTCCAGTATTTTAAGAACATGATTATCAAGCCTCGACAACAATATTTCAAGTGCCGGCCTAGCTTTATACCTGATCTCATCCATATTATATACACCAATAATTCTACCCCTATGTATAAAGACAACTCTATCAGCAATGCCCTCTACTTCGCTGAGAATGTGTGAAGAGAAGAGAACTGCTTTACCTCGTTTTCTAAACTCAACTGCTAATTCTCTAAAGAAAGCTATGCCCCGAGGATCAAGCCCGTTGAGAACCTCGTCGAAAATGAAGTTCGGCGGATCATTGATCATTGAAATAGCTAGCGCAAACCTCTTCTTCATACCCTGCGAATACTCTGAGAGCTTCCTATACATAGCTTCTCCAAGTCCAAATTTTTCTAATAATTCAATACCAAGCCTCCTAGCCTCATTAGCAGAGATACCGTAATAGCCTGCTAAATATATAAAGTAATCTAGAGCCTTAAACTCAGACTCAAATATTGGTGATTCAGGAACCCATCCAACAATTTTTGAAGCCCTCTTCTTATCTCTAGTTACAGAGTAGCCATCAATAAATACATCACCACTATCTGGTGGAAGAACCCCCACAGCTATTCTAATAGTCGTAGTCTTACCAGCACCATTAAGCCCTACATAGCCTACAACTTCGCTATTATTAACAGTAAAAGAAACATTATCTAGAGCTTTTATTCTCCCAAAAGACTTAGAAACCTTAACAACCTCTATTACCACATACAACACCAGACTTGAAATAAATAGGAGAATACTCAAATATAAGCTTTAACTCTCATCAAAGATCAGAGGCGTATATAAATGATACTCTAAACCCCTTGGAAAGCTTATTTACAAGCGTGCTCTAATAAGAGATCGATAGCGTGGAAAATACGATTAGTAATTTATCAAATAATAGCAAATAATAGATATAAATACGTGATTATTTTTAACGTGTAGTGGTGCTCAAGGTGAGTAGTGTGACAGATGTTCCAGCCTGTGTCCTTATGATCTTATTAGGCTCTATACTAGCCCTCTGGGGTGTTCAGTTAGCGAGAATACTCTCGTCAATAATCTTCAGTGCTTTTCTAGGTTATATAGCGTGGAAATATAGTTATACAGCTTGGGGGAGCTTGGCATTATCAATAATACTACTTCTCCTAGGCTTATTAGTGGGTTTTGCACTTGGATTTATTTTACTTAGATTTTCAATATCCCTAGTGATAGCTTATATACTTGCATCTATTCTAGTGAATAATCCATATCACCTTGTAGCACTAGTAATCATCCTTACACTACTATTTTTCGCACTTAGCCGAGTCCTATTATCAGTAGTATTAGCCATTACAGGAACACTCATGGTTTACAAGGGATTAACCATGCTCGGCATAAATGTTATAATAACACTTCCACTATGCATAATCTTAGGGATTATAGGCATTTACAATCAACGTAAACGCCGGTTATAGTCACACTGTTAATAAGTGAATTTCCAACTCAGATCATTACTTCTCAACTGAGAAAAATTATAGTTGAGATGTTTTTAACTAGTCGATATGGCCTGTAGATGTAGATCCACGTGGACGCGGGATTAATAAGTCTATTAATAATCCTCGTAGTTAAGAGTAAGAAGAGGTCAAGTGATCCAGAGTTTCTTAGAGATTAATTCTTTGAAATCTTCTCGAGCTCTTATTAACACGTAATCTACTAGTTTACTGAGACTTGAACTACGACCATGTTCTCTATTCCAGTCTTCTACAACTCTACTCCATAATTTCAACTCGAGAATACGGATTTTTGCAATCTTCTTTAAATAATCTGCAATTACTGGTTCTATTGGCTTATCATCTATAAGTAATCCAGGGCATTCACCCACAGCTTTCTCATTAACTTCAATTTCAATTTCGCCACTTTCTTTCTCAACATAAACAAATGGGTAAAATCGACATACCAGTGGCTTATAGGGGTGTACTTTACATTTCCCATTTTCAAGAAATACACAGCCGTTATTATGTTCAGTTAAAGCTAAATGCTTATATTCACTATTAAATAACAATGGTTTAGGATCACTACTAGGATCACTACATTCGATAAGCCTCACATAATTCTCTAGATCGTAGTAATCACCATAATAATACAACCTCCAGAGATCTAAGTGTATAACTGGAATCCAGAACTTCCTACAACAAGAACCATCAAGCCTACACCTGAAAGAGACCATACATCATCACCGCGAAATCAACGAATCTCTAGAATTTATTTCTACTAGTACCGGGGGAGTTAATTCTAAATATTTATCTCTAATCCCCTTAGATATTTTAACCTAGTAAATACACTTATCAATTGGGATGAAGAGGGCTGTACTCGCAGAGTAGTGAAGATTCCATTGAATACTGACCCTGAATTATTGAGATTTAGAGATCCTATACGAGAATTTAAGACTTAAATACTTGAAAAATTAGACTTAATGCGGGTGTTAAATGTAATGCACCATGTTACTAGTAGACCTAGCTATGTTGAAGCATATAGACTCATGAGAGAAGGCGCACTCTATCTCATTATAGCATCTTTAATCATAGGTGTAGGTGGTATGATGTTAATATCTAGTTTCTTCCCAGCATTACTTACGAGGCAACTTAGACCATCTGCAATTTGGGGATTGCTTATAGGCCTAGTAATCCTCGAAATTATTGGGGGAATTATTTGGCTTATAGGTGCATGGGGCAAATTTATACCTGGAGCACGTAGACTTGGGGAATTAAACCCCGAGTTTGGAACTGCTAGTACATTAATATATATTGGATTATTCTGGGGTATTATATTAATGATTATTGGAGTATTACTATTAGTAGTTATCGTGGGGTTTTTCATTATAATAGTAGCAATTATATTACTAATACTCGGCTATGTTGGCGTAATAATACTCGGATTTAAACTACACGATTTAGAAAAAAATACCCTGTACCTCGTAGCGGCAATATTATTCATAATCGGCATTTTCGTCCCAATACTGAGCTTCATAGCTTGGATAATACTCTACATAGCACTAGGTGAAAGTATTAGAAAAGCAGAAATAGCCCCACCAACACCGCCAACTACTCCGCCTACACTACCACCCCTCTAACTCATATGTCTTTTTCTCTTCTCTACTTTTCAAAGCATTAAAGTCTAAGAGGGTTTTAGAGAAAAATAAATAAGTTACTTATAATGAGTCATGAATATATCTATTATTTCAGGGTTAAGATATTTGAGAAGATCTCTTGTTTTAACCCTGTAGAGTCTGTTTAGTGATCCACCACCACATACTATATACTCGTATTCTAATATAGCTGGATCTAAAATTACTCTTAAACTCTTAATACGAGGTAGAAATGGCGTTACAGCTCCCACTTCAACACCAAGAATAGTATTGACTTCTCGTGGTGTTGCAAGCGTAGTTTTTGTACCTAAAATTTGTTTAGCTTTTTCAAGGTCGATCTTTCGATCACCTCTCGCCACGATGACAATATAATCTCTACCAGCCTTTAATAGCAAGGTCTTAACTATATGTGAAACAGGGTAACCACTAAGCCTAGAAGCCTTTTCCACAGTCTCCACAGTATCTGTAAACTCTAAAACCTCTACCTCAATACCTTCAATACTACTTCTCCAAGTCTTAACTGAAGAATTCAAAATTAACACCTTCACATCTTAAAAGAAAAACCGAGCTTATATTTACACGAAGACATAAATAAAGTTAAAGGAAACTCTCACTCATTAGTTATTCACTTGTCTTTCACATATATTCACAATTCCCACAGTTGTTAATTCTTATTAATGTTAATGTAATTAAGAAGCTTAAACCTATTTTCTCTCTTTTAGTTTAAATCTACTTATTCTCAGCCCTAATACGACAATATCTCTATTATATATATGTATCGCGATACCCATGACTACTATTGTTGAGAGAACTGCGAAAAGTAGAGAAGTCGTGAGAACCGTGAAATCTCCTATCATTGTAGAGACTAGGGCTATAACCGGTAATGGCGCTATCGTGATCCCTGCAATTACTCCTGTAATAATATTAACTGGTAATCCGATAAAAATGAGTGCATAGCCTATTCCTATAAATGTGAATATTATGGGAGCTGTTAATGCACCTGCAATTCTCTCATCAGAGACTATTGAGCCTATAGTTATGCCTAAAGCACCCGAGTATATTAGGCCTAGTATTATTGTTGCAATAGATACTAATAGAGCATTAAAACCTATTTTGCCAGAAACTATTTCTATGATGTTTACAGATAATCCAGTAGTATTTCCAATGGTATTAGGCGTTGAAGTTGTAGCACTTAGTAATATTAAAAACATCCCAGTAAAATAGGCAATACCCATTAATAATGAGGCAATAATAGACCCTATTATCTTAGCAAAAACAATGTTTCTCCTAGGAATAGGTTGTGCAAGAAGCATTTCAAAAGCTTTTTCAACTTTTTCAGTAGCTGTAAACTGAGATGCATATGCTGCATTAATACCCATTATTATAGCAATCATCATTGGCACAAATCCCATGAGAAATGAAATAGTAGAATACTCTTCTAATTTCATGATTTTACCATATACTTGAAGAGTAGTATTCATTAAAACATGTTTATTAATTAATGAGGGGTCAATATTTCTCTCAATAGCTATTACATATGATATAGATTTCCTAATTAAATCGCTAATAACAGTTATAATATTTGTTTTTGCTCCACTAACTACTGGTGAAATAGTATTGATTTTAATATAAGATTCTATGTTAATAGGCTTATCTAACTCCATAACTCTTATTGTGAAATCTGATGGTATTACTACGACTATATCATATATACTTAGACCCGCCTCTAAACTCGGCACTAATTGCAATCTACCACCACTAGTCTTATTAGCAACACTTAGTACTCTCACAGCGAAGTCTGATGAGTCATATAAGACTACTCCTATTTGCATATTGAGCGTTTGTTCAACAGCAGTTTGAATTCCCGTAGACATTAATCTACCTAGTATGCCGTAAAATCCTATTATAAAGACGATGCTGAGTATAAATGCCGGGTTCTTAATAAATGCTTTAACTTCTCTTATCAGTAGCGGTGTTAAAGTCAATGTACTTCACCCTTAACCTTCAAGAAAACTTCCTCTAAGTTCACTCCCCCTACTCTATTCTTAAGTTCTTCAATGGCACCCTCGATTAGTAGACTTCCCCTATAGAGTATCCCCACTCTATTACAGAGGTATTCAACTTCAAGCATGTTGTGACTACTAAGTAGTACTGTTATACCATATTCTCTATTATATCTTCTAATTATATTTCTCACATATATACTTCTCTCAACATCTAATCCAATAGTAGGCTCATCTAGTACTAGTAGTTTAGGGCGAGATGCGAGAACTGTACTTAATGCTAATATTCTCTTCATACCTTTACTATATCCTCTTATCGGCTTCTTTAAATCACCTCCCAGATCTGCTATTTCAATAGCCTCTCCAATAGCTTCTTCAAGTCTTCTACCAGTAAATCTCAGTGAAAGCATGAACTTTATAAAGTCTAAGCCAGTTAGATCTCTATATGCTCCAGCCTCTTCAGGTAGATAATTCATGAGTTTTCGTGCTTCAAGCGGGTTTTTAACAACATCAACTCCATAAACATAGACTTCTCCATTAGTTGGTTTTAATAGTGTAGCAATAATTCTCAGAGTAGTAGTTTTACCACTACCATTAGGACCTATTAACCCATATATTTCGCCGCTCTTTACACTGAGATTTAATGATTTAACACCTATACTTCCACTACTATATATCTTTGTCAAGTTTTTAGTCAACACAGCATACTCTGAAATATCCGACACCTAAAACATGGGATACACGTCTATATTATAATTATTATAATTAAAACTATTTTAATAGTATTTTAACTCGCCATTTACAACTTGAGCACACTTACTTAACTTGTGTTCTACTACTTGATCCTCTTCAATCACATGTAGTACTCTAAAACCCCTAGCTACCAGGTAGTCAGAGAGTATTTTTCTATGACAAAGCCAGGGTATTCTCTCACGACATATTAATGTAGTTGTTTTTGATGAAATTATCTTAACAAGTTTCTCAAGATGTGGTTTTATTTCAGGCTTCATGGTAATATATGTGGCATATGCTCTAAAACCCTCAGATTTAAAACACCCGGCTACACCATAATCTTTAACGTCTATGTTAAATCTCCTATAACCTCCGAGTTCAGGTATCCAGTAGTATTCATAGCCATGTTCACTTAGAACTCTCGTTAAATTTACGCTGGAAAATTCTGGTATTTTACGAGAGATAGTCCAACGCCTAACATCAATAATAACTTTAATTCTATAGAGCTCTAGTAGTTTAAAGAACTCTGCTAGTTTTCTACCACCATAGCCAATAGTATATACAATTTTCACTACGCTCACAACTAGAACACCTAAACACGACTTTAATGAAATTAAATCATGAACTCCGGTATTCCGCTAGGACTATATGCTACTCTAGGTTTTAGCTTATTTCTCCTTAATAATTCTCTAACGTGTGGATATAATATTACATATTCCTCGTCAATACACTCAACTAGTACTGGGTGTATTTCAACTAACTTCTTTTTAAACTCACTATAGGTTTCACTACTACTAAAACTCAGCATTACTGCCGGGTAAAATTCTTGACACGGCTTTAATCCCTGGTTTAATAAGTTTTCAAGAGCTTTAAATTGATATTGGTAAAAAGATTTATCAGCACCACTTAAAAACTCAAATTCTCCTGGCGTACAGCCTTTAAAACTCACTCTCACAACTAGTTTACTATACGAGGCTAGTTTACGTGCTATTTCAGGGTATCTGCCTATTAATAAGCCATTAGTTTCAAGTATAAATGCGAATTTTGTGTCTTCAACTAAACCTAGTAGCTCGTAGAGGTGTTCTAAACCTATAGTTGGCTCACCACCACTTAATCTCAAATACTCATAACCACAACGTGTAGCTATAGATGTGATCTTGTTAAAAGCAGATCTAGGAGACTCAAACCAACCTTTATCACCATAATAGCTGTATCTCCAACTCCAGCAGAATTTACACCTTAAATTACAGCCAACAACATCACCAGTAGCTATACCACCATACCAACGTCCACCACGAAACCTATAATACCTCCTCTCTAAGACACCATTAACTCTCCTAGTTACCTGTTTCTCCACGATCTCAGCTAGTTTAAAAGGATCTAGCCCAGCCAAGATTAAACACCACGCGTACTGGTAAAACCCCGAGATCAGGATTAATTAACATCACAAACCTCACAATAATATGTGTTATTCACGTTTAACTTTAATACAAAGATGCTAATATACCTGAATAGTACGAAATATTTCTGAGGGTGGAGAGCATTATAATTAAGCGTTTTGGTTTACTTAGGAGAGTTAAATTACCTAAGTTAGCGAGATTAAAGAGAGTACGTGGTGTTTAAATACGGCTGTTCGTGTCAAGTTATTAATAAGAAATATAGATACAGGGTTTGAAATAGTAACAGCTGCCTTAGTCAATACTGGCTACGAAGTTAATGAGCCAGAGATACTTTTACCTAGGAGACTAGCTGAGTATATGGGTTTAAGTCTTAGACCTCCGAAGGCCCGTGTAGAAGTCTATGAGACTCCACTAGGATTATATCATTTAATTTTTATCCCAAAAGCTGTGAATGTTCATCTTATTGACGTGTGTGAGAGAGTTGATAATGTTAATGTAGCTGTATCTGAAAATGAAAGAGAAGTATTAATATCTGATGTTTTAGGTGAAGCTCTCGGGTTACAGCTAATAGAGATTGGTAAAGGTCTCTGGAGACATAGGAAAGATCCTCTACATGTTATTCGCGAGAGTGTTCAAGCTGAGTATTGGTGATATTGTTCTTTGACTGAGAAGATTCATATAGTATACTCTGAAAAACATAGACTACATAGAGACCCAGCTGAGATACACGCAGAAAATCCCTGGCGTGTTGAAAACATTGTTTCTGAGTTGAAGTCTAGTGATCTCTGGAGCTTAGTAGACTTAATTGAAACGCCAAGTCCAGATTACAACACTGTCCTCTTAGCTCACAGTGTAGAGTATGTAGAGTGGTTAAAAAGAGAGTGTAATAAGGGTTTTCACTACATTGACGCTGATACCTATGTTAACGAGTATACATGTGACTTAGCTGCCTCTTTTGCTACAGCATCACGTCAAGCAGCTTTAAGTGCTCTTAGACATGGTGGTGTCTGGATTATACTTGCTAGGCCTGGTGGTCATCATGCCGGTAGGAATGGTAGAGCTATGAGTGCACCTACTCTTGGTTTCTGCATATTTGACTACACATCTATAGCTGCGCTCTCCGTTCTTAACTATGAAGCTATACCACTAGCACTAGATTTTGACGCTCACCACGGCAATGGATCACAGGAGATATTGTGGAGTGAACCACGCGTAATACACGTAGATATTCACCAATGGCGTATTTACCCGGGAACAGGCTGGGTTACTGATATAGGTGGGCAAGGAGCTGAAGGAACTAAAATTAATATCCCATTATATAGGGGTTCGGGTGATCCTGAGTTCGCGTGGACATTGAATTATGTAGTTAAAAGAGTTGTAGATATTGTAAAGCCAAATATACTCGTAGTTTTTGCTGGTTTTGATGCTCATGTAGATGATCCATTGTCGGGTCTTGAAGCCACTGAGCATACATATACTCTTTATGGCTCATATCTTAGAGAGCTCCTTGAGACAAATATAATACAAGGTGTAATTATCATTCTTGGTGGTGGTTATAGTAGAGGGTTAATTTCAGGTTTTAAGTCTCTCGTAGAGGGATTACTTGGGTTAAAGAAACCTGTAGTAATAGAACCTAGATCTCCTGGTGAACACGTTGAAAACACACTACCACTAATATTGAAAAAATTAATAGAGAATTTAGAGAATATGAAGAGTAAAAGTTTTTAAAGCAGTATATTGCTGAAATATAATCACTATTTATTATTTAAATTAAATGGAGGATGTTTAATGTTGAGACCTGGTAGCTTAATAGTTATCGCTTTTGGTGGTAATGCATTTCAGAGTAAAGGTGATAAGGGTACTGTAGAAGACTATTGGAGAAACGCGTATATATCAGCAAACACTGTGATTAAGCTTATAGAGGAAGATTATAGAGTAGTAGTAACACATGGTAATGGACCACAAGTCGGTATTATAGCTGAGTGGATGGCCTTAGGCTTAAAGGAAAAGAATATTCCACCAATGAGCCTAGATATTGCAGGTGCTATGACTCAGGGTTGGCTGGGTTATATACTCCAACAGGCAATTTATAATAAACTACGCGAGAAAAACCTCGTGCCGAGTAAAGTTAAAGGCGTAGTGACTATTATAACACAGACACTTGTACGCAGAGATGATCCTGCTTTTAAAGACCCTACTAAGTATATTGGCCCCTGGTATAGTAGAGAAGAGGCTGAGAAATTATCAATGGAGTTTAAGTGGGTATTTAAACCAGATCCTCGCGGAGGCTATAGGAGAGTTGTCCCCTCACCAGACCCAATTATACAAGTAGAGATAGATGCTATTAGAAAACTTGTAGATGAGGGCTTTATAGTAATATGTGGTGGAGGTGGTGGAATACCAGTTATTAGTGGAAATAAAGGTCTTCAAGGCGTTGAAGCTGTTATTGATAAAGACCTAGATGCTGAGAGATTAGCTACAGCACTCCGCGCAGACGCACTATTAATACTTACAGACGTCGAATATGTTTATCTAAATTATGGCACAGAGAAGGCTAAAGCACTTACACATATAACTGCTAGTGAAGCTTTAAAATACTATGAAGAAGGACACTTTAAACCAGGCAGTATGGGACCTAAGATACTGGCAGCTGTGAGATTTGTACAAAACGGTGGTAAAATAGCTATTATAGCTCACTTATCAAAAGCACTCGAAGCACTAAGAGGAGAAAGCGGAACTAGTATAGTACCAGGATAAATTAATGTTATAATGAAATCAGCCATAAGCTTTATTGATACTACTAAGTTCTTTTCACAGATAATAATAATTCTAATAACTCCCACGTAGAATTATTTAAAACAACAGACAACAGATATATCTATGTAGAGGGTGATATAAAACATCACGAGTATCAAACACTACTTACAATGTCTTTAATAGAAACTAAGTTAATTTAAGAGGAGCAATTCAGCTCCTCTCAATACTCCCCTAACTATGTCGACTTCTAACCCAAATATCTCAAGAGCAGCCGCACCAATTATAACAATATC
>JAJHQS010000015.1 GCA_020833225.1 Desulfurococcaceae archaeon | reverse complement strand
ACTATAGCCTTGGTTAAGAGCCTTCTTTGCACAGTTAAGTTAGCGTTCAATGCTAGTGGCGATAGAGCTGAGAAGATTTTGTCTACTGCGTGGCTGTTTAAGCTGGCTTGCCACAGAGTTCTCAGCAGGAGCAAGGAGCTATTGAATGCTCTAATACCCTCGAAGATCGCTGGATTAAAGTGTTCTACGGCGATGCTAGGAGCTTCATACCCAATAGAAGGTATGCTTATGGAGCTGTGTACCTGGTCTACGGCATTTGGGAGAGCTCTAGGAAGCTAGGAATAAACTACAGGGATGCAGAGCTCTCGGATTGACTAATGTTTCAGCACTACGATAGGGAGGTGAGTGGATACGTTATTAGGGTTCTAGAAGCTCGAACTCCAGGTTCTGAATACTAAGGTTTATAAGGGGGTAAAATGATATATCTGGTGTGTGGACATAGCCTGGCAGAGATGAGGCACGATGTCAGGTCGTGATGTCCAGAAGCCTCGGATCGGCTTGGGCGATCTAAGTAAGAATGACTTACTCTACCCGCTTTCAAATCCTCAGCTTAGGAGTATATATGAGGGAGCAGTGAAACAGCTACTGGGGAGAGGATATAATATTTCAAATGCATTATTCTTAGAAAACGCGTTTAAAATAGCTCTTAGTAAAGCTCGAAAAGCAATGCCTAACGCCATTCTCACAGAGTTCTCAAAGCTCTGGCTTGAAGAAGTCGTCAAACCCGAGGTAGCTGTATGCTTCTCCCAGAGGAAGTTGTCTGAAGAGTGCAGAGAGAAGTTCAAGAGTATTGCCTTAAGAGTCGTTGCTAAGCTTCGAGCACGTGAACTTGAGCACGAAGAGGGCTCGGAGAGACGTGTAAACCTTGTTGAGAGCTTAGCCAATAGATTTTACGCATTAATCACTCTTACCCACGAAGCCGCTGAAGGAGAAGTAGTGAAGATCATACAGGGTATGTGTAGCGATATAGAGGAAAAAGGCGATTTAGAAATCGGAGAAAGCTGCCGCGAGGCCTTAAAGCAAGCACAGAAGAGGATCGAAGTCATAAAGCTTGTTAGAAAGAGTGGTATTACTGGAAAGCTCACAGCGGAGTTAATTAGAGAGGATAGAGAGTCTAGGTGAAACCTAAATCCGCTAGGAAACCGCTTGCATTTATAGACTTCACACCTAATTCAATGGCTTTTTCCATTAATTTCTCATCCTCGGTAACTAAAACTAAATTCCTCTCTCTAGCATTGTAGACGTATGATGCATCATACACTGTTAGTCCCTTCTCAACAGCTAATTTCAACACCTTCGACATAGAATCCGCATCTAAGTTAATCGTGTGAGCGTTTTTGAGAAACCTTGAGACTTCTTCCGCGAGGCTTAAACCATCAACCAACGTGATAAGCCCCCTCCTAATGAACTTCCACAATGCATTATAACACTCATAGACCGTTAAGTCCAATACATTTACATTAACAGAGAGCAACTTGTATGCAAGAGCACCACGCGCAATAAGCTCTATAATCGCTGAAGCATCGAGTAAATAACCCTTCAATGACATGTTCTAGACACCATAACACAATATTTAACAAGCACATTAGGAAATAAAAACTTAAAGAGCTCTTAAGGTAGAGAGCATACAGTTTGTTCAAAACAAACTTTCCTCTACATAAATGATAGATCTCAACAATAAATCTCACCAAAGGATGAGATACCAATAAGAGCTATCGACTAGCTGACAATGGAGGAAGCGTGTTGCTTCTATAGATGCGTTTCAGTACTAGTAAGGCTTTGTAACCATGTTGATTTATTCTACCCCACTCTTGAATTACTCGAAGTAATGGTTATTCTAGAGAATGGCTCGGCGCTAGTAACAACCTACAACTATAATGGTTCTAGGGATGGGATGCTAGTAAAGGCGAAGCCGAATAAAGGCTACAAAGAGCTCTTAAAACTTATTATTGAGTCCAAGGAGAAATACATGCCTAGAGTGGTAATTAGAGGGTATAATGTTAGGGGTGGCGGGCTCTACGTGAATGGCGAAATCTATGTAACTATTGATTACAACTTCTACCTAAAGCATGCGACAAGGTATGAAAATCCTAAAGGCAGTCTCATTGGCGGTGTAGACGTTAATACTAATAGAATCAATCTTGTGATAGTAGATGAGAAGGGCAATCTAAGGGACTACAAGACATTCTAGTTCCCCGAAGTAGCAGCTAGGGACTGTCCCAGGAGAAGGGCTTGAAGCGTTATAGGCATGAAGATTCATGAAATGCTAAGATATGTCTATAACCATGGTGTGGAAACCATTGCTTTAGAGAACCAGAGATATTAGGCTACCTGAAGCTTACATGGATTAAGAACGGCTATAGAAAGCACGAGAATTACAACTACAGAGTTTCAGTCTTCAGGAGCTCTGTTATTGAGAGGATAGCAATGAAAGCACCTCTCTACGGGCTAAATACAAAGTTTGTTGAGCCCATGGGAACAGCAAGCTCCATAGAACATGACGAAGCCATAAAGAGGTTTAGGCTTGATAGATACACAGCATCAGCTTACATCATAGCCCTAAGAAGTATTCAGAAATATTTATAGTTATTCACAAATCGCTTCAAACCTGTAACGGCCTTGTTTCAGCTGATCTTGAGGGTTTACCGGGAGTTATCTCTAGTATAATGCCCTTACCTTAATAGTAACTAGGGATTATCAATACCATTGTAAATGAACCCAAGTCTAGTTTTTAGTAGGGTATACATCGCTGAGAGCTATGGATTAGTGATAAAGATAGATTATATTGAGTTATAATGACGTAAAGAGAATTGCCGAGGGAATTAAGAGAGATGAGTGAGAGAGATGAGATGTGGAGTAAGCTACACAGAGTTGCACTTGTCCCCAAGGACTCCTTAGCAACGGATGTTCTCGAGGAGAAGTTTAAGAGACCAGATATATACATAATTCACTTTGAAACCGAGAGTACTAGAGAAGCTCTCTCAGCAATAGAGTTAATAGTCATGGTAATCTATGAAGCTGAAGACCTTAAGGCTAGTTTAAAATAAAATCCCCAGATAATTGATATAGTCTAGATCAGGCCAGGCCAGCTTCTTCACAACATCTGTCGAGGTGCATTTCATCACTAATATTAACTAACACTATTAACCCTTATTAGTATTATTCTAAAAGCTCATTTAAAAGCATATGCTACGTGCCATATAACTACAAGATACTTACAAATTACTTTAAACCTGCAACTCTCCTTTCTCATTCATATTTTATATATAGTAATAGGAGTAGTTTAAAGGCCGAGTAAGAACTTGATATTACTTAAGATCAGTAGATTTATGTATATGAGAATTTTATGAAAACATAAAGTTCAAGAATAACGAACATTACACTACAACTTCTTCAATAATATTTATTCAAGTATTTTGATTAAATTATTTATAGAGGTTAAGCTTACCCGGGAAGAGGCATATCATGGGTCATGTTTATGTTACAGTTAAAATTAGTGATCCTCTTAAGAAGAGGGTTAAAAATGTTAAAATGCTCGTAGATACTGAAGCAACATATCCATGTATACCTATAAATCTAGCTGAGGATCTAGGATTAAAATTAGAGTTTAAAACCAAGGTTATTCTTGCTGATGGTAGAGAAATTGAAGCATGGTATGCTACAGCTTATATAGAGATCCTAGGGAGAGGTGATATAATGCCTATAAGAGTTTTTAATGTAGAAGAACCGCTAGTAGGGGTATTAGCTCTTGAGGCTTTAGGGTTAGCTGTAGATCCCGTTACAGGGGAGGTTAAGTTGACTAGGAGTTTCATAGCGAGGGCTTAAAATATTCTACCAGAGATTTCTCTATTACTTAAGTAAATTTTAAAACTGCTGCACCTTTAATTTTAGCGGCTTTGAGATTTCTGAGAGCTTTATTCACTTCTTCAAGTCTATATACTTCTACGTGTGTTTCAACACGGTGTCTACTGTAGAATTCTATAAACTCTCTAACATCGCTCCTCGTAACATTGGCTACGCTTTTAACTTCTCTCTCCTCCCATAAGTGTTTATTGTAGTCGAGAATTACTGGTGTCTGTTTTCTAATAGCATTAACTACTAGTCTACCACCCCTCTCGAGGAGCTCTAGGGCCCTACTCACAGTTTCACCTACAGGTGTAAAGTCTACAGCTATATTTAATCTACGTGGTGGCGTTTCAGAGGGATGTCCTGTCCAATCAGCTCCTAGCCTCATTGCGAGTTCTCTATGTTCACTACTCCTACTAAACACATATATCTCGACAGATGGGTGTAATTTTCTAAGGACTTGTATTAATATGTGTGCTGAAGAGCCAAATCCAAAGAGCCCCACTCTTGCACCATTATAGATTCGTGCTAGCTTATAAGCCCTCCAGCCTATAGAGCCTGCACACATTAGTGGCGCTAATTTCTCAGCTTCAATATTACTTGGTAATTTGTAAGCATAATCTGCATATGCAACCATATACTCCGCATAACCCCCATCGAGATCACAGCCAGTAGCTTTAAAATTAACACAGAGATTTTCATAACCCCTGACACAGTGTTCACAGCGTCCACATGTCCAAGCAATCCACGCAACACCAACACGATCACCTATCATGAAATCACTAATACCACCACCAATATCTACAACTCTACCAATAACCTGGTGTCCCGGAATAACCGGGAGTTTACATTTCACTCTACCCTCAATAATATCGATATCAGTATAACAAACACCACAAGCCTCTACAGCAATAAGTACTTGACCACTACTAAGACTAGGCGTTGAAACATCAACTACTTCAATAGGATCTTCTTTCAAAGGCAACTCAGGATACCTCCTCAATAAGCCCTCAACAGAAATCTCAGCTAACTCCCTTACAACACCAGCTCTCAATAAAAACACCCCTCAAAGAATCTAACCCTTAAGATAAATTTATTCCCTACGGATATAACAAAGCTAAAGCATTCTTTAGAAAACTATATTCCTACATAATTTAACTATTATTCCCAGCTATTGAAAACAACATTCCCAATTAAATTAGACATGTATATCTAGCTATGCTCTAAAGACACACCTAGAATTATTAGCCGTAGAAATGTAAGTACATATTTAGCTTAATTAGCTTATTACATCTAACACCGTTTCTCGGCAGATGGTGGTTCATAGCAGGGCTCTTCACCATCTGCCTCTCAACGGCTTTTATCTCCTCGACCACTCTACGGGAGTTGTTTACCCCTAGTCGCCTAGGGGAACATTCACTCCCATCAGGTAATCAGGGTTCACGGATTGTTCATCAACCTCAAGGCCTCATCGGCTTCGGGATTCCACAACTACTACAATATCTCGGAGTGATTTATAAACACACCTCACAGCCCTGAAAGACCTTAGACATCAATGAATGAGAGTGCCACAAGCGATTATGAAAACCGAAACAGCCAACTGAGTGATAGTTTTCTCTTCTATACTTTTGGTGTCTAAATTTAAATTTGATTATTTAGGTATTAATGTTCTGGGTTGTGTATTGTGGTGTGTTTTAACATACTGAGTACTAATGTTACAGTGGAAGTAGAATATAATGATCCAAGTAGCTTATTAAGGGCTCTCACCTCCACCTTCTCGAGGAGATATCTTCCGAGGATTCAGCATACTGAATGTTCCAGCGATGTTGAAGCACGTATTGTGTGGAGTAGTGATGTTGGTTTCAATGTAGAGTCTGTTGTTTATAGTGATGAGCCAGATAAATCAGACCACTACACTGTGCGTGGTGGTCTCCCAGAAGCCTACGTTAATGAGTCACCAGTATTCTTTCTACTACAGGTTTATGCAAGGAGTCTTGTTAAGAAAGGTTATGTACTATTAACAGACTCTATAGCTATTAGTAATGGTGATAAAGCTGTATTATTGTTAGGATATCCTCACACAGGTAAAAGTACTATTTCAGCTATAGCACTTACACACGGCTATAGTGTACTCTCAACAGAGAATACTATTGTGAAACCCAGTGGCAATTATATTGAGGTTTATGGTGGTACGAGAGTATTAGTCTTTGATCCTAGAGTTAGAGATCTCTACAGAGTCAAAGTAGAAGTATCTGAAAAAACAAAACATGGATATGAGATAGTAGATCTCGACCAGATCAATACTCCTAGACTACCACAGCGAATAATAGGCACATACTTGATCTACACATCATTCTCCTCCACTGGAGCAACATTTACACCCATTAAAGGAAGAAAAATTGCAAAAACAATATGGTATTTTGCTACAGGACCACTTAAAGGTATAGATTACTATGAGCCATTACCACTAGATATGCCTATAAGAGGTATAGTAGCAGAGACGCTTAAAAAACTCATAAATACATTCACAGAGAATTACTCAACAAATTTCTACGAGGTCTTTGGATCACCGCTAGAAGTATTTAAAACAATAGTTGAGAAAATATTTTGAGAAAAGTAAAAGACGATAGTTAATTAAACGAGTACATAGCTTACTTTTGTAACCGCGAATTCTATGTATATAGCAACATGTTACAAGTAGAATTGATTTTACTCTGTAACATACGTTCTTCTTTACACAAAGTATTTAAGTGACATGATTTTTACTTCTCTGTAACTAATCTGTAATTAGCGTATTTGTATTGTGGTGTTATATGTGAGCTGTAGAGGTAAAACCTTCTCAGTGATTGGAGCGGGTAGAATTGGTTCGGCTATTATACGCGCTATAAGAGATTGTTATGGAGATGTCGTTAAAATTATTGCTACTGGTAGAAGGAGTGAGACTTTAGAAAACGCTGAAAAGCTGGGTGCTATTGTGACTAGGGATAATAAGCAAGCAGTGAGAGAAGCTGATATAGTTGTATTAAGTGTTAAACCACAACACTTCCCTGAGGTTATAAGACAGACTGGTAGAGAAGTGTGGTCTGGCAAATTAGTAATATCAGTCATGGCTGGTGTTAGAGTAAAGACTCTTAAAGCTGTCATGCCTGAAGCTGAAATCTACCGTGCTATGACAAATATAAATGTGTTAGTTAAAAGAGCTTCAACTGCTATAGCTATTCCCGAGAACAATTCAGAGAACAAGCTTATTGTTGAGGAGTTGTTTAAGTGTATGGGTGAAGTATACTGGGTACCTGAGGAGTTTTTAGATGTATGGACTAGTTTAGTTGGAAGTGGACCTGCCTTTATTGCAGAGATCGTTGATGCCCTCGTCTTAGGAGCCGTTGCCTCAGGTATGCCGAGAGATATTGCTTATAAGTCTATATTAGATGTTCTAGAGGGTACAGCTATACTACTACGAAATATAAATGAACACCCGGCTGTTGTGAGAGATGAAGTTATAACACCAGCTGGTACAACTATACGAGGAGTTATGGTGATGGAGTCTGAGGGTGTTAAAGCTGCGTTAATGAAGACTATAGAAGCTACATATAGAAGATCTATAGAGATAGGTGTTGAAATAGATCAATACATTAAGAGGGAATTAAATATAGGTTAACGTGCTAGGTGTTTATTTCGGAATGCTCTTTAATCTCTCGCTAACATAATCTAGTATTCTCCTAGCAATATTGTATTTTAAGAGTAATCCTCTCTCTATTACACCCCTACTCTTTTCTACTATTACAGCGTCGAGAAAATGTTTACCAAAACCTCCTTGCTCTGAAAGCACATTATTAGCTACTATTAAGTCAAACCCATACTCGCTGATCTTCTCAATAGCTTTCACCACGAGGCCATCTCCACTAACTGTTTCAGCCGCGAAACCTACTAGTATTTTAGGCCTCTTCACAATTAATTTTACAATCTTAGGTGTAGTTGTAAGCTCTAGGATTAATTTTAAATTACTTTTACTCGATATTTTCTGGGCACTGGGCGTTATAGGCTTATAATCTGCTGGTGCCGCTGCAAAGACGACCACGTCATATTCATGTCTCTCGGTGAGATCTCTCACGATACCAGCCATATCTTCTGTTGTTTCAACTCGAAACCTATTAACCATGTAGGGTGCTTCAACGCTTAATGGGCCATGAATAAGGTCTACTATAGCACCCCTACATGCAGCTTCTCTCGCAATGAGAACACCCATTAATCCACTACTTGGATTACTAATAATTCTCACGGGATCTATGTATTCTCTAGTAGGACCTGCTGTAACAAGTACCTTATATCCTACTAGATCTCTTCCACGATTAACTACGGCATCTACACATTGAGCAAGATCTTCTAGTGGAGGGTACTTAGCCTTATCCTCCTCTAATAGTGGAGGTATAACAACTACACCATATTCTTCTAGTATTTTAACGGCTTTCTTATAGTGTGGTGTGTTAAAGAGCCTGATATTCATAGCTGGTACAACAATGACCTTTTTACCAGACCCGATCATAGTGACAGCTACGAGTGGTAAGAGTTCATCTAATACTCCATGAGCAATTTTATTCATAGTGCTTAAAGTAGCTGGCGCCACCACCATTGCATCACCCCACTTCGCGAGATCTATGTGTTCAGTTTCACCAGTCATCTCAATATAGGGTTTACTACCAGTAGCCCAGTAGAAGAGGTCTGGCCCAATAAGCTTAGTAGAAAATTTACTCATAACAACCCTCACAACAGCGCCCATCCTGATCAATCTCCTAGCTAAGTCCACAGACCTATATATAGCACTAGAACCAGTCACACCGAGCACTATATTTTTACCGACTAAAGACCGGTAAACAAAACTTGCAGCCTCCTCCCTCAAGCTCATATCAATCAACTAAATCTCTTTACTAATTCAAAGAATTCGCAGAGTAAGTATTAAATATACTTAAAGCTCCTGGAAAATATACTTGAAAAATTCAACGTCAAAGTGGAGTTAAGAAGCGTTTACCACTCACCAAGACTTGTGAATAGCTGTGAATACTTGGCGAGTGGTTCATCACGCTACCCCCGAGCCCCCTCACCGCAGTGGCTCAGCCTCTGTCGCCAGGGGCTTCAAAGCCCTGCGGATCTCGGAAACTCGGAGACACCAATAATTTTATAAGGGTTTAGGGTTTATATACTTGACAGACACGTGGCATCAGCATATCTCATAGCCCTGAGAAGTATTTAAAAATATTTACAGCTATTTACAAATCACTTCCAACTTGCAACAGCCTGTTTGCCCTTCAGCTCCTCAACATATTCTCAAAAGGTTTCTGAATGAGTATAATTTAAAGTATTACAATGAGCAATATAATATTGTATTATGGTGTTTGTTGTGGATAGCGAGCCGGGTATTTATGTGATCTTTGATGAAGCTTTGAGAAAACTATCTACTAAGGCGTCAGGTTATCGTGTTAGAAACGCCACTATAGATGATATAGACTTCGTCATAGATATTAATATGAATGAGCTTCCTGAACACTACCCCAGGAGTTTCTTCGAGGAGTTACTTGGTAAATGGGGTAAGGCTTTTTACGTAGCTGAGAGTCCTAGTGGAAGAGTAGTTGGCTATATTATGACCCGTGTAGAATTGAAACCAGGCTTCTTTAAACACTTTATTGTGAGGAGTGGTCATGTTGTAAGTATTGCTGTGAGAAGAGATCATAGGAGACTAGGATTAGGTTATGCACTAATGGCTTATGCAATGAAAAGCATGCTTGAAGACTATAAATGCAGTGAGACTTATCTAGAGGTAAGAGTCTCAAATAGACCAGCTATCTCGCTCTACGAGAAACTTGGTTACAGAGTAGTAAAAGTGGAAAAAAGTTATTATCTCGACGGTGAAGACGCTTACGTAATGGCTAGAAAACTACCATAAGTAATCATCACCTATCAGCTTACTATGAGATAATACATATGTATCAGAGATCATTAAGCTTTATTTACCTCTTAGTTCAAATAATAAGCTTGGTGTACTTATTGAGTATTACAGCAGATAATATTGTTAAACTACTCGAGGAAGATGTGAGAGCTAGAAAGAGACTTGCAGAGCTATTGGTTTCAGAACCAGACGTTAGATTATCATTAATAAACGCTGTTTTAAGAGATGTAGCTACTAGAAGTGATATTGATAAATTATATAGTCAAATAGAAACTCTTCGAAGAGATGTCTATAGCCAGATCTCTGAACTCCGTGAAAGGGTTTCTAAACTTGAGGGCGTAGTATTTCAGCTCGCTGAAAGAATAGGCGATCTAGATAAAAGAATAGACTCATTAGATAAGAGAATAGATGCACTAGACAAGAGGATAAATGCACTAGACAAAAGAATAGATGCACTAGATAGGAGAATTGATGCACTAGATAAAAGAATAGACTCGTTAGATAAGAGAATAGATGGTTTAGATAAGCGCATGGACTATGTAGCTAGGATTTCATGGTTACTGGCAGGATCAGTTATAGCCACACTAATAGCGCAGATACTTATACACACCTTGTTGAGATGATTCAAAAGAAACTTATTTAAATACATTTACCTTCTAAGCAAGGAAACTCTGCTAATAGTTTTTAGATAGATTAAAATAGCTTAGATAAAAATGCTTGTTATATATGTTCTCATGTGAGAACGCGCTGTCATGGTTATTAAAGCCTCTGTATAACTTGATATTTCAGTGTAGTAGTCTAGTGGTGTAGTGTTTTGGAGTTTAAGCATATCGAGGAGATTTTAAAGTCTGAATGTGTTGGATTACGTGTTTGTATTCGTGGCTGGATCTATAGGCGTAGTGTTGTGGGTAAGAAGGCTTTTGTACGTGTACGTGACTCTACTGGTGTTGTTCAAGTTGTTGTAGATGCTAGTAAACTCGGCGAGCAATTAGTAGATGTTTTAAAAGACATTGGTTTAGAGGCTAGTGTTGTTACTTGTGGCTTAGTTAAAGAATCTGAGAGAGCGCCAGGGGGTTTTGAAATAGAAGCTGATTATTTCACTATTATTGGGTATAGTAGAGACTTCCCGATTAAGGGTGGAGAGGGAATAGACTACTTAATGGATAATAGACACTTGTGGATTAGAAGCCCACGTTACTCTAAAATATTTAGGATCAAACATACTGTTCTCACAGCTGGACGCGAATATTTCATTAAAAATGGCTACTGGGAAGTCACACCACCAATACTCACAGCCTCGGCTTGTGAGGGTGGAGCAACACTCTTCCCAGTAGACTATTTTGGCACTAAGGCGTATTTAAGTCAAAGTGCACAATTATACTTAGAAGCATTAGTATATGTCCTCGAGAAGGTGTTTAGTTTAACGCCTAGTTTTAGAGCTGAGAAGTCTAGAACACGTAGACATCTCACAGAATACTGGCACCTAGAACCTGAGGCAGCTTGGCACAGTATGGAGGACATGATGAAAGTTGCAGAAGGACTAGTAGCCCACATTGTAGAAAGAGTATTAGAGGAAAGGAGGAGAGAGTTAGAAGACCTAGGGAGAGATATTGATAATCTTAAAAAATCTCTTAATACACCATACCCGAGAGTAAAGTATGATGAAGCCATAGAAATATTACAGAAAAAAGGTGTTAATGTTAAGTGGGGCGATGATCTTGGAGCTGATGAAGAGAGAATATTAACAATGGAGTTTGAAACACCATTCTTCCTCACACACTTCCCAAAGAACATTAAGAGCTTCTATATGAAGATCGATAGATCTAGGCCCGAGGTAGTACTCGGATTTGATCTCTTAGCTCCCGAAGGATATGGTGAAATTATTGGCGGCGGTGAGCGCGAAGACGACTATAATATACTTTATCAGAGAGTATTAGAGCAGGGATTAAACCCAGAAGAATACAAATGGTATCTAGATCTTAGGAGATATGGTAGTGTACCTCACAGCGGCTTTGGATTAGGTGTTGAAAGAGTTGTTATGTGGATTGCAGGTCTAGATCACATTAGAGAAGCTATTCCTTTCCCAAGATATAGGGAGAAAATATATCCGTAAAGTAAAAGGGGGCTTGAACTTTTTGCTACTTGGCGACTTAATTTACAGTAGGTTGAAATCTAAATACGAGCTTAACTTAGAAGACTTTGTAGCGCCCAGACTCAGAGGAATATCACTCTTTGAATTCATAGTTGCCGTCATACTCAGTCAAAACACTAGTGATAAGAATGCTTGGAGGGCTTACAGCAACTTAAAGTCCAGGTTAAAAGAGATCACACCTAAAAGAGTACTTGAAATAAATCCAGGTGAATTAGCAGAGCTCATTAGACCAGCTGGAATGCACTATACTAGATCTAGGAAAATATTGGAATTAGCCAGGGTCTTCGCCGAGAGGAATGTAGAGAGTCTTATCGAAGAGAACATTGAGAGAGGGGATATAGAGGAGTTAAGACACTTATTACTAAAACTGCCAGGCATAGGCTTTAAGACCGCTGATGTTGTACTCTTAATGTACTTTAATCAGCCAGCTTTCCCGGTAGACACTCATATTACTCGGATTACTAATAGACTTGGCTTTGTGAAGAGGAGAAATTACGAGGAGATCAGCTTGTTCTGGGCGCGAAACACTAGTCCAGATAAGTACTTAGAGTTACACTTACTACTCATTGAGCATGGACGTGAAACTTGTAAAGCTAGGAAAACACTTTGCATAGAATGCGTTATCAAAGATCTCTGCGAGTATTATAGAGCTGGTTTAAAATGACACGAGGAGATCTATTGAAGAGAATTGCGAGAGAGGTTCTTGGCGAAGACTTTGCTAAGAGAATTTGGAAGAGAGTAGAATTTATAGGAGACATAGCGTTAATTAGAACACCTCTCAACATGGACCCTAACGAGTTAAAACCCCTCGCAGAGGAGATCTTGAGGAGAACACCCTATATTAAATCTGTATGGGCCTCACTACCAGGTATTGAGGGATCTTATAGGCTTAGAAAAAACATATGGCTTGCTGGAGAATTAAGGAGTGAAACAATGTATAGAGAGCATAAATGCATATTCAAAGTAGATATTAATAAAGTATATATATCACCGAGTCTTAACTACGAGCATATTAGAGTAGCAAAACTAGTAGAGCCTGGTGAAATCATATTCAACATGTTTGCTGGAGCAGGCTTATTTAGCATCATTATTGCTAAGCACGCTAAGCCAAGCAGGGTCTACAGTGTAGATATAAATCCAGATGCATATAACTACATGGTTGAAAATATAAAACTCAATCGCGTTGAAGACGTAGTAATACCACTACTCGGAGACTCCAAAGACATAGCCACACATATGCTTGTGAAAAGTACTGTGAGAGTACTTATGCCATATCCTGAACTAGCATTAGAATATTTACCTTACGCACTCAATTCTCTCAAAGAGCGCGGGTGGATTCACATATATCTACACGTGAGAACAGATCGCGGCGAACACTGGAGGAGTAAAGCACGTATGTTGGTTGAAAAGAGATTAAATGAGCTCTCAATAGGAGACTACACTATTACTCTAATTAGAAAAGTGAGAAATGTTGGTCCAAGATTACACCAAGTAGTTGTTGACTTATATGTTAAATCTCCATATTAATCACTAAACACTAGATAAATATTAGAGAGTAGTAGGTGTTATTGTGAAACAAGCACTCATAGCTATTTTTATATTATTATCCCTGATCACTCAGCCCTCAGCACTAACATCTGAGTCAACTCAGAGCAATAGTGAGTTTGATTGTTTTACGCTTTACTTCTTTAACGGCATAGTGGTATATAACTCAACGATTACAGAAGATCTCTTGCTTGAAACACCGCGAAATATAAGTTTACCTAATGGTTTTACTCAGACAGTAGAACACTTAGTCTACTATAATGTAGCATATAATGAGACTCAAGGAGCATTTGAATTCACCGTGGAGAGTGGTAAAGGTTTTGAGGGCTTTATTCTTAGTAGAGTTAAGTTATGTACTAAACCATTGAGAAGAGTACTAGATTACATAAAATCAGCTCTTCAAAATCCTAATTATAATCCAAGTGAAAGCGAAATAGGGCAGAATGTGCCGAGTGATGTGAGAGAGAAGTATGTTGAAGAGCCTAGTAAAATAATAGTTGAAGTTGTAGTGCCCGAGTATGAGTCTTGGTTTAAATCACGTTATGGTATAAGTATTACTAATGCAACTAGTCTTGGAATAGCTGTAACTGCAGCATACTTCATATACATTGTATACATAGAGTACAATCCTGAAGCTACTCCCAGATCTATAGAAGACGTTGTTAAGTCGAGAAAAGGTGATTGTGATGACATGTCTAGAGTTCTAGTAGAATTACTCAACTATTACAATATACCGGCAGTTATTATTAACGGCTACACTGTTATTGAGAACTTTAATTACACTATACCAGTTGAAAACGTAACATATAAGTTTATTAATAATGGACCACACGCGTTCACAGCTGTTTATGTACAAGGGCTTGGATGGATATCCATAGATCTCTTGGCAGGCTCCCTAATAATATATCCATTTGTAATTGAAGAATATACCAGAGAGACTCATGTACCTAGTGAAGCCGTAGAGAACTTTATAGAGCTCCACAGAGCTATAAATGCTACACAAGTCATAGCAGTATTTACAGAAAACACCATTAGGAATACTATTGGTGAAAATATAACTTTAAACGCTGTTTACGAATACTTCAAAGGAGTAGTTGAAGAACTAGCTAAGGGGAGACAGGAATATACTACAACACAAACACCTAGAACACCTAATACAACTTCACCTTTAAGCCCTATTCGCACTATAACAGAAACCCCTGAAACAAAGCCCACTACTAGTGAAATAGAGGAATTTACTACTCAGATGCAAAAACCATTTAAAACTAGTAATCTACTATGGGTAATTACACTATTAGCTCTAATTGTCATCTTAATCCTACTGTCATATATTATATTATATAAGCAGAGAACTTGTTGCCGCCAGTAGGGGGAACTACTATTTTCTCCTAGTCTTCTTCTCTGTTTTCTTCTCTTCTTCTACTTCTACCTCATAGCATCTCACGCCTGTATCAAGTATTTTTCTGAAGAAGTGATCTATGAATCTAACATGTATACCTTTTTGACCAACAAAAGCACCATAAGCACTACTCTCCACTTTAACTGCAAGATTTGGTCCTGCAAAATCTACATCGACTACGTGTTTATATATCCAGCTCACCGGGTGTACTGCTCTAATAAATGGTTTAAAATCTAGTGTTAATTCTACAACTCTAATTTTCATTTCAGTATCTTTTTCAATAGCTTGTACCCTCTCTCCTCCCTTACCAATAACTCTACCTTGATAACCCTCCTTAGCAATTATTAAGACGTCTGGAGCATGTTCACTAGTAATATTATATGTTTTCTTGAGATCCACTATGTTAACAATAGTCACAATATCAGCGTCTGGTGCATGTACGCGCGCAGAGTTTAAAACATTCTTTTCTATGTCGTCTAATTGTCTACTCCTCATCTTAGATTCTAGTAGTAGCTTAATACCCCTCTTAGCACCTGGTCTTACAATGTCTTTTAGTCCAAGGTCAACTATTCTGGCATTTTCTTCACCTAGTAACAGCTCACGGAGCATTGAAGCTGAGTCGCGACTACCAATACTCCTCTGAAATACTGGGTCTCCAGCTATAATTAATCTACTATTTCTACCAAGCCTAGTAATAACCTCAATAGCACTCTCAACTGGGAGGCTTTGAGCGTCATCAAGTAGTATTACTGAGTCATCAAAAGTCCTACCTTTCAAATAATGTGAATCAGCTATGACTACTTGACCTCTATTAATTAACTCTTGAACTTTACTCCACTCTATAAACCCTGAGACTAGGTCTTCAATATATGACTGAATTATCTTATAGTAGAGTTCTCCGAGATCCGCCGCCGAGATCTCTCTACCACTAACAACATCTATTAGTGGCCTCGTAATAATAAATCTCCTATATCTGCCAGTTATAACAGAGTCTAAACCATACATTATACTAAACAGGCTCTTACCACTTCCTGTGGGTCCAAATAATCCTACAATCTCATATTTCTTATCAGCTAACACCTTAACTACTTCTTCTTGACCAGGTGATTGCGGCTGTATTTTTGCGAATACGCTTTCACCTGACATCTAGATCACCTATGAACACTCTAACACCCACCTCTCTACTTAACTAATTAGCAAGGCTTTTAAGTACTCAAATGAGTTTTTATCTAGTTCTTGAGGCTTAAATAGCGATAAGTGGTCAAATATAGATTCCAGCTCTCTAATTACATTTTTAACATCTATATTAGCGTTTTTAAGTAAACCTGCTAATAGTTTTAAATCTAATTGCCTAGTATTAAGCCACGTGAAGAGTAATGTATATCCATATAGTGTATAAGGGTAGAGTTTCATTGATAAGAGCTTAGTTATTAAGTATTCTAATCTAGGTATACACATCTTGTACTCCCCGAGATCAACTAGTTGAGTATTAAATAAGACATCTTTGTCTAGGCGTCCAGAGGCTATTTCAATAACTACTAATGGGTAGAATACTGTAGATATCGCTATTAACCCCTGTTCTCTTAGTTTTTTCAAGGCTTCTTCATAGTGTTCGTGTACTCCATGAGCTTCTAGTATAGTGCTTAATATGTTTTCAACATTATTTTCACTAATTAGATATCTCACTTCCTCAACTGGCTTAATAAGACCATATAGTACTGTGGCAATATCATTTAGTACTGTATACTCACAGCTATTAAGTCTCTTAGTAATGGTGTTGAGAGCTGAGAAAACAACGTGTACTAGTAAAGAGGTATTAGAGTTCAAAAAATGCACCAAGAATATAATTAGGCTGTTTCAAAAGGTGCTAGTAAATAAGTTACTTTACCAGAGCCCACAATAAACTCCGCTTTAAGAGGCATTTTACTTGCAAACTCAAGTTTAACGATATCAGAGATCTTGGTTACTGAGAGTATATTTGTTAACTTAGCGGCATCATATACTGCACTAGCAGGTTCTTTCACTTCTAATGATATTGTTGCAAGAGATCCTTTCGCAAATCTAACTTCAACTCTACCCACGCCTACAGCCCTAACTATTAAAGCTTCTTCTTTAGCATTAAACTCTGCACTACCCCCAACCTCCTCAATATCTTCAAGAGCTTTTTTCAAAGCCTGCGTCATAATTTGAGCTGACACTGTGAACTGTAATTCTAGTTCTGGTATTTGAGGTGTAGTCACTTCTAGATTTCTAAATCTAAATCTCCTCGCCGATACACCACCTTCTCCAATAGAGAACTTAACATAGTCTCCTTCAGGTATAATTGTGAGATTTTCACCTTTCTTTAAGTGTTTAAGTACCTTCTTTAAGTTACCTACAGAGACGCCTATAACTTGTGGTTCTTCAACCTCGTATTCTAAAAACATATCTTTAGGGAAGTTTACTTCTAATAGTGAAGATTGATCAACATCCATAGCCCTCATAACCATGCCATCAGGATTTAACACAATCGAGATCTCATCGGCCAAGTTACTAATAGCATCAATTATCTCCTTAAATATTTTAGCTTCAGGCAATACTACGCGAGTCAAATTCGCCACCATGTTTACTATAACTCCTAGAGCTATTTAAAACACACGTTAACCCCGCTGTAATTGTAGTGGTTTAACATCATAATAGTCTAATACTAGATGTATGTCTCTTAATAGTGCCGGAAACTCTCTTATAGAGACTAGTAGTACATTACTATGTACTCTAATACCCGGAGCTGTAAGTGTAACTATAAGTGGAATTAGTCTAGAAGCCTTATCTAAGACCCTATATTTCTGCTTCACGCGAGAATAATACCTAACTAATTTAAATGTTCTCTCAAAATGCCTCTCAGCAGCCTCTACTAATCTACTCTTCACCATAAGAGACCAGTGTTTACAGTCAATTACCAGTGTTAATCCACTAACAGGATCTACTCCGAGAACATCTATTTCAAATCTCACTGGAGAAGTCAATTTAACACTACGCTCAACTATATATCCAAACTCCTCGAGAATTCTAGAAGAAAATACCTCGAAGTCACGCCAACTAAGATGTTCACTAATCCTCCTTAACTCAACACCTCTCTCAACAAGTAGAAGTGCTAATTCTAGTGGATTTAAAACAAGTAATTCGCTAGCAGACATTCTTACTACACTACTATATTTCGCTACAATATCAAGAACAATTTCCTCACTACAGTTAAGAAGATTAGTCAACTCGTTAACCAGAACCCTCCTCTTAGCTAATAAAGCCTCTAATACTTTAAGCTCTATACTCATAGTACTCCCTAAACTCGCGGATAAAACCAACTCTCTTATTACAAGAATAAATGAAAACTGGAAATAAAATGACTATGTAAAGTATTCCTACGTAGATCTATGTGTTTTAATATGAGGTGTGAAGTACTAAGTGCGCTTTACTCTACATGGGAATTTATAAAAGGAATCTTATTGTTCATAAACTTGGTGCTTAATTTTGAATAATCGCATTAGTAGGATATGGACTCTAATACGTGAAGCTGAAAATATTGTGTATAATGTAGCCTATAAGACCCCACTAGAACATAGTTTATCAATATCTCATATGTTAGGCTGTAACATCTACTTAAAACTTGAAAATATGCAGAAGACTGGGGCTTTTAAAATAAGAGGAGCTTATTTTAAAATCTATAGGCACTTAGAAGATGCTAAGAATAGAGGAGTAATTACTGCATCTAGTGGTAATCACGCTCAAGGAGTAGCCTTTGCATCATCTGTTCTCGGCGTTAAAGCAACTATAGTCATGCCTGAGACAACTCCTATCTACAAGATAAACGCTACTAAGAGTTATGGTGCAAACATTATTCTCTATGGTGAAGTATATGATGAAGCCTATAAGAAAGCTGTAGAAATAGCTGAGGATACTAAAGCTCTTTTTATACATCCATTTAATGATGAAGAAATTATCGCGGGACAAGGAACAATAGGCGTAGAAATACTAAGTCAACTTGGCGATGTTGACGCTGTACTAGTCCCAATTGGGGGTGGTGGATTGATCTCGGGAATAGGAGTAGCGTTAAAAAAGTTAAAACCCAGTGTTAGAGTTATTGGCGTCGAACCTGAAGTAGCACCTAAATACTACGAGTCCAGGAAAGCTGGTACCTTATTAACGGTTAATATAGGGCCGAGTTTAGCTGATGGCGTCTTAACTAAGAGCGTTGGTGATATCACATTTGAAATTATGAATAATGTTGTTGACGACGTCGTAAAAGTTAGTGAAGACTCTATTGCAAGAGCTATATATTTACTCATGGAGAGAGCTAAGATCGTTGTAGAAGGGGCTGGTGCACTACCACTAGCAGCTATGCTTGAAGGATATTTAAATAATTCAGGTAAGAAAATAATTTTAATTGTGAGTGGTGGTAATATAGACTTAACAACCCTATATAGAGTTGTTACTAGGGGATTAGTTGCTGAAGGAAGAGTTGTAGCATTAAGATTGATAATGCCCGATATCCCAGGCCAACTCTACAAAGCACTCAAAATCCTTTATAAATATAGATGTAACGTAATAGATGTTAAACACGATAGGTTTAGTATTAATATACCAGTAGGTCACGCAGCAGTAGATATAATTTTTGAAGTCCCAAGTAAAAGTGATACTGAAAAAGTATTAAAAGAGCTCGCAGACATATTTCAGATCTTTAAACTATATCCATAACAAGTATCTCTATTTACATATTTATTCAATATCTTAGTTTATACCTCGTCTTGGAACACTAAGATCTAACTAATAAGAAAAGACATCAATAAAACTAATGTTATAAGTAAAATTAACATAGCACTCTTGTACGTTAGATATTTATGAAGTCCCCTATTATGCTTTCACAAAATATTTTTCTTCCTTCTACTTATAGTCTTTTATGTACATAATAAAACTCTCGGCGTTTTAATATGTGTGTTGAGCGTGAGAGGGCTGGTTATTTAGAGGGTGTTGTTTCAATAGTGGTGAATGTATTGCTTTTTATTGTGAAGTTTTATTATGGATTACTCTTTAACTCGATAGCTGTTATAGCTGACGCCATACACACATTATCAGATAGTTTAACCTCAGCTATTCTCATAGTTGGATTTAGAATAGCTTATAGAAGACCTGACTATGAACACCCATTTGGTCATGGTCGTGCAGAGCTCATAGCATCTCTAATTATTGGAGTAGTATTAGGGTTTGTCGCCTATGAACTTAGTGTTGAGAGTTATAGGAAGCTATTAGAGGCATCTACATTAGTATTCTCATTAATACTAGTGATTATATTAGCTTTTTCTGCTCTTGTTAAAGAGTTACTTGCACAATGGGCTTTTAGACTAGCAGATGAGTATAATTCTCAATCTATTAGGGGTGATGCGTGGCATCATAGATCTGATGCACTTGTAACAGGGATTCTAGCAATAGCTATATTTATTGGTAGTAAGTATTGGTGGTTTGATGGTGCTGCTGGATTAGCTCTCTCATTAATAATATTCTATGTAGCTATTAAATTAGTATTTGAAGCCTCAAGTGAATTACTCGGTAAAGCTCCCGAGAAGAATATTATTGAGAAGATCATATACATAGCTAAAAACGCTAGTCCAACAATACTAAGCGTTCACCACATACATGTTCATAAATATGGTGAACACGTAGAAGTAACACTACACGTAGATTTACCAGACACAATTACGCTTGAAGAAGCACACAAAATAGCTACACTAGTAGAAGAGAAAATTAAAAGTGAATTGGGATATGAGACAACAGTACACGTAGAACCAGTTACAAGTAAGCATAAAATTAAACATGAAGATTAATTTTCAAGAATACTCAAAGACTAGAATAGAAACATCTCAGTCTTTTTAAGTTTACCAGTACTCGTGTCAGGTATAAATCCCGCTGACTCCACAGTTGTCAACCCTAAGATCACTAGATCGCTGACACCTATACCTCTAAGAATTTTCTTAACGTTTTCGTTGAAGTTAACTACAAGCACTCTTTCATAATCTAAAAACTCGCCTTCGATAATAAATTCCCTGATCACTGCAACTCTCCCACGAAGCACTTCACCTGAAGCTGTGACAAGAGTTCTTTCTCTACTCGTATATTCAACACCAATAAAATCTGCTAAATCCTTATCAATAATAGTTATAGATGCTCCAGTATCAACTAAAGCATTAAGCTCAACAGAGTTCTTAAACCCCTTTAATAAAACTCTCGCTACTACATGACCCATAAAGATCCCTTATTTTAACTTACTAACTCTACATTTAGATTATATAGTCTTTAATAAAAATACATGTTCTTTAAATTAGAGATTCACTACGTCATTTAAATTAACATTTAGGTGATAGTGTAAAGTGAAACCGTGTAAAGTTCTCTTAATTCTCACGTATTAGTTAAATTTTAAAATTCAATATCTCTCCACTTATTACCTTCCCAGTTTTTACATGTATATGGGGGTTGTGATATGGGGGTGTTTGAGAGAGTAGATCTTCTCAGAGATTATGGTGTTAATTTACTTGTTGAGCTTCTTAAGAGGCCTGCTGTGAATCCTGCTTATGGTGGTGGAGGTGAATATGAGAAAGCTATGTTTCTCTATGAGGTTATTAGGGAGTGGGGTTTTGATGATGTTAAGGTTATTAATGTGCCTGATTCTAGGGCTAAATGTGGGGTTAGGCCAAATATATTAGCTTTTATTAAGGGAGGCGTTGAAGATAAATTCTGGATTCTCACACATTTAGATATCGTTCCTCCAGGAGATCTCAGCGCGTGGACTGTGACTAAGCCCTTTGAACCTATTATTAAAAATGGTAAAGTATATGGTAGAGGTGCTGAAGATAATGGTCAATCACTAGTTTCTTCACTCATAGCGGCTAAAGCTCTCCTCGAGGAGGGTGTTAAGCCCAGGAGGACTATTGTATTAGCGTTTGTTAGTGATGAAGAGGCGGGTTCAAAATATGGTCTCGGATATCTAGTAGAGAACTACAGGTATATGTTTAGTGAAAATGATGTAGCACTAGTACCAGATTTTGGAACGAGTAATGGTGACTTTATAGAGGTAGCTGAGAAATCTATATTATGGATTAAACTGAGAATTAAGGGTATCCAAGTACATGCTAGTACACCTCATAAAGGACTTAATCCCCATAGAGTAGCAGCAGACTATATTATAGCCCTCGAAAAACTTCTCAGAGAGAAATATAATGTTAAAAATGAATTATTTGATCCACCAATAACCACCTGCGAACCCACAATGGTTAAAAACCCCTCTGAATCCCCAAATATAATTCCAGGTGAACACGAAGTAGTATATGATTGTAGAATATTACCAGAGTATAGTGTAGACAGTCTTCTAGAAGACTTTAAATTAATCTTTGAACAGGTTTCAAATAAATATGAAAAAATAATTAGTGACATTAAATACCCAGCGTTAAATTTAGAGATTATTGAGCGATTAGACGCGGCACCACCTACACCGTTAGATTCGCCTATAGTGCAAGGATTAGTTAAAGCCCTAAGGGAACTAAGAGGTATTGAACCAAGAATTGGCGGTATAGGTGGAGGTACTGTGGCCGCTTTCTTTAGGAGACTAGGTATCCCAGCTGCCGCATGGTCCACAGTAGATGATACTGCACATATGCCTAATGAATATGCAAAAATAGATAATATTGTGAGCGATGCAAAAGTAATGGCTTACTTGATGTTAAATCTGTAGTTTAAAGTTAAAAATAAGGTGTTTTAAGCCTATTTAAAAGGAATTTTCTACTGTGAGTACATCTTAATTTTACTGTACTCTCAGCTATTTTAACTGTTACTAGAGTTGGATCTATTACTGGAACACCACACTCTCTTGACAATTCTTCTGATAGCCCTATAAACCCTCCACAACCGAGCACTATTACTTCTGCCCCATAGTTTTCAATTGCTTTTTTAATTTCACCTATGAGCATTTCTTTTACGAGTTTCTCGTTCTTTTTTAACTCTAATACTGGTATTTCTATGCCTGAGATATAAACTACGCGTTTTTCAATACCTAGCTCTCTTGCTCTCCTACGATAAGCTACTAGAGAATATTTACCTGTAGATATTATTGCTAAGTTATCTCCGAGAATTAATGCATAATAGAGAGAAGTCTCACCTATACCTAGTACTGGTATATCTGAGACTTCACGTGAAGATCGAAGCCCTGGGTCATCGAAGCAATTTATAATTACAGCGTCAAATCCCTCTCTATTAGCATTAATAACTTCCCTTACTACTAAGTGTTCTGCTAGAGTCTTATCATATTCACATTCAATAGCTGGTGGAGCCTCTTTAATATTTCTCACTATAATTTGAGTTGTAGGCTCAATAATTTTCTTAACATGTTCATATACAAGGTTATCCCATATAGTCGTTGAAACAGGATTTATAATAAGTATTTTAGTCAAGTGGTAGTCGCCTTTACATAACTTGTTTGAGTTTAAAGGCTAAATCTAATAGTTCTGGGTGAACATATTCACCATCTTTAATAATAACTTCGCCATCACCTATGAGAGTAGGCCTGGTACAAACTCCGTCCGTGTGTGTTGTTGCTGGTCCAACTTTACCCTTAAATGTTGGTGACTGTGAACCTAAACCCCACTCTACTACACCCCATACTCTCTCATCTTCTAGTATATTGCCTGTTAATTTTGCACCTGGATTACATCCATAGGATATGTGTGCTATATTGAACATTTTCTCGTCATTAAATGATCTAAGCCATTTTTCAAATAGAGTTGCTTCATACCCCCCTTCTACTCTATATATTTTACCATCTCTCACATAGAGCTTTATAGGTGATTTAAGAACTCCTAGTTCCTCGGGAGGCCAGACACTACCATCAAATACAATAACACCATTTATGCTGTCTTCTCGCGGAGCCCAGTCTACTTGACCAAATAACATATACTCTCCAGGCCCATCAACTTCACCTTCAACTAGTACTGGTCTTGTAGGGTCGTTTTCGAAAACAACATCCATTCCTGCTGGTGATGTAATATGCATGTGTCTAATACGTGCTGTTATCTCAGCAAGCTTTCTCTGAAACTTATACATAACCTCTACATTTACTCTACCAATCATTCTAACCATGGCCTCACTGTACAAGCCGACTAAACACATATATTTAACTCTTCCACGTGTAACAGCCTCCCAGTATGGTGTTGAGTAGAGTAGCCAGTTTCTATTATACTCGATCCACACATCTGCCGATGTTAATACAGCTGTAAGCGTCTTGACCGGTAGATAGGGGTCTGCTGCTTTACCAACACCGACAGGGGTTTCGTGAAGAAAAATCACAGGTCTACCTCCAATAATAGATGTAGCTCTAGCAGTAGCCATTACTACTCTCCAATCACTAGCTGTATCTGCTGTAATAACTACTTCATCGCCTCTAGAGATCTTGAGTATGTCTCTCACAAGCTTAATAGAGGCCTTCATTAATTCAAAGTCCAAAAACTCCACCATATAGCTCACCTCGAAAGTAGTGCTTCAAGGAGTTTAATTGAAGCCCATGTTGGATCTATGACAGGCACACCTAATTCCCTCTCAATGATCTTAGCTAAGCCTGCGAGACCCGTGCATCCGAGTACTATAATATCTGCACCACTGAGTAAAGCTTTCTTAGACTCAGCTATTAAAAGCTCAATTGTACGTTTCTTATCAACGTCTATATCTATAACTCCTAATGGTATACCGCTAACACTCACAACTCTTTTTTCAAAGCCTAAAGCCCTAATCTTCTCTTTGATTAATTCAAGCCCCTCTATACTAGCGCCAACAGACACTACAGCTATATCTCCATAAATCCTCGCATAGCTCAAAGAAGCCTCCGCCGGCCCAACTACAACTACTTGGCCTCTGAGCTTCTTTCTGAGAACATTAATACCGGGCTCGAGAAAACAGTTAATTATAATACCATTAAACCCCTTGTAATTTTCAAGAACAAAATTTACTGTTTCCTTCTCAGCTTCAAAATATGCATTTAAAGTCTCTACTGTGCGTGGTCCTCTTGGAAGAGACTTAACAACAATTTCAGTTTGAGGACTCGCGTAAGAGCGATAAATCTCGAGGTCTATATTATCCCATGTGGTGTGACCAACAGGGTTTACAACAAGTATTCTCACGTTATATAACACCTCGCTTAACTATAAGCTCTTCTACGGGAACATAATCGTAGTCAAAGCCGAAGTGGCGTGGACCAAAGAGCTCTAATCCACGTGGTGTTCTCCACACTCTAGGAGCTGGTGCCGCTATAGCTATAACCTCCATACCCTCTTTGAGAACAGTATTTGTAATTGGTGTTCCATTTGGTGTTATAAGTGTGAAGAGGTCTGGCGGCATTACTAGGGGTTCATTATCGATCCACACCATTATGTGTTCATTCATAATATATGATTTAACAAGTCTACCAGTATATCTACCCCTACCACGAATATATACTTCGCCTTTTAAGAAGCCTTTTTCATCTCTCCACGTATATTTCTCTACAAAGCCCTCGAATACAATCCAGCCATTTAAGAGCTTAGCAATTCTCTCAGCGGGAGACTCTTTACTCTCAATAGCTCTTAAAACTTCGTCACCTAGCTTATAAGCAAGGCTAATAGTGTTCTTTACAACAGCCTTATCAGCTTTTTCCCTTGTTAATGGAGTATCAACCACTGCTACAAATCTACCAGCTAAAATAGACAAATACCTAGCTATTGACTCATAGTCATCTATATCAGCATATTCTTTAACAACAATAATATTCCCAGTCTCACTAACTAGAACTGATGGCGTCATTGAATAGCCAAATATGTGAACAGTACACTGGTGTAGTTCAGGTGCAGCTCTACCTAATAAATCACCATCTACTGCTGGAAGCCCCTTTAAGACACCAATACTGAGAGCTATAGGCGTATTAAATCCGCCCATTTCAGAGGCAACAACACCTACAATTTTACCGCCAAGCTCTCTCTCGAGGAGCTCAAAAGCCCTGCCAATAGGATCTATTATTTTAATGGTTTTCCTAGGCTTTAAACCAGGCGCTATTGAACCCACATAGTAGGGCACTACAATAAATCCTTCACTAGGAATATCCTCAACATTAATTAACTCCACAGGCCTACCAGTTACCTCGATAGCCTTATAGAGAACTTTAAAACCCTCTTCAGGATCTCCTCCACCACCGGTACCCAGGATTGTTGCACCAAGAACAAGTTTTTTCACGTCAAGCTCAGATTTAAAACGAAGATTCAACTATAACACCACGACTAGAGACTCATAATCAATTAAGTCTAGAAGGCTTATAAAGGTTGAATTAAATTCTAGAAATCGAGGTATACTATAAAGGTGTGTTTTAGTGATTAAAATTTCAAAACGTATATTAGCCTTATTTTTAATAATACTCGTAGTCGCCATTGCTATTGCAAGTATAGTATTTATTTATAGGTCTCCGCCTTCACCAGTAAAGAAAATAGTTATATATGCCTCATTATCTGAGATGACAACAGCTGATCCCAGCACTGAGTTCTCTAACTCTATATTATGGCTACCTCTCGTTTATGAGACTCTCTTATGGTATAATCCCATTAAAGAAGAGTTCATACCTGGATTAGCAGTTAATTATACGGTAAGCTCAGATGGGCTTATCTGGACATTTTATCTGAGGAGAAATGCCGTCTTTCACGATGGAACACCTGTAACTGCACATGCTGTTAAGGCTTCTATTGAACGGACAATTACACTCGGACAAGGTGCAGCTTACATATTAGAACCTGTTGAGAGAATTGAAGTCGTAGATGACTATACTGTTAAATTCTACTTAAAACACCCAGCACCACTAAATAAGATCCTTGCAAGCCCCTATGCAGTTTACATATTTAGTCCTAGAGTAGCTGAATACGCAGGAGCACAAAACCTCACAGATCCCAAAGTAGCAGAGTGGTTTAATAAAGGAAATGATGCTGGTAGTGGCCCCTATAGACTAGTAAAGTGGGATCCTGAGAATGAAGTTATCCTTGAAAAATTTACAGATTGGTGGGGTTGGAAAGAGGCAGGTTATCCGCTAGCAAGTCCTAATGCGCCAGATGTTTTTATTGTTAAAATAATTAAGGATGCTGTTACTCAAGAGAAAATGCTACGTGCAGGTCAAATAGATATAGCACAATATGTGCCACCTGAAGTAGTAGAAGACTTTGAAAAAGACCCCAATTACGTTGTAGTTAAAACACCGAGTTTTCAAAACCTCTTATTACTCTTCAATACGAAGAAGCCTCCACTAGATAATCCACTAGTACGTCGAGCTATTGCCCACGCAATACCATACGACGACATAGTAAAAGCGGCAAGAGCGGGTTTAGCGAGAGTGGCTAGTGGAGTTATACCATATGGCATGTGGGGTCACTTTGAAAACTTCAGATATGAATACAATTTAACTCTGGCCAGACAACTACTAGCGGAAGCTGGTTACCCCGCCGGGATCAATAGAACCTTGATCCTCGTATATACCGCAGGCGATATTTATGAGCAGAGAACCTCGGAACTCATTCGTAGCTCACTAGCACAATTGGGTATAACAGTAGAGATTAGACCTTTAAGCTGGGAGGAACAATGGGCTTTAGCACAGAAGGGGTGGGAGGATCCTAATGCCGCCCAAGACCTCTTTATATTTTACTGGTGGCCTGACGTGCTTTCTCCAATAACATATCTCTATGGTATGTTTCATAGTGAAAATAAAGTATTTAATTTATGTTACTATGAGAACAAAGAATTTGATAATTTAATAATGGAAGCCTATAGTCTCGAAGGAGCAAATCCTGATAAAGCCTTAGAACTATATAGGAGAGCACAGGAGATACTCTATAGAGATGTCCCTGCAGTAGGCTTATGGGATATGGTCGACTTTAGAATCGCACGTAGTAAAATAGGCAACTTAGACAAAGCCATTAATCCAGCTATACCGACAGCTATACTTGCACAAGTGTTAGATGTAAAAGGGTAAGAAGAAATTTGCCCATAACGAGGACATATCTCGCTAAGAGAATACTATTACTTTTTCTCGTAGCTTTTGGAGTTCTCATAATTTCTTTTATAATTACAAGAGTTATACCTGCAAGACCAGAGTTACTTTGGGTGGGTATTCATGCTAGAGCTGAGCAAATAGAGAGAGCTAGGAAAGAATTACACTTAGATGAACCTATACATATTCAACTCTACTATTATCTCGCAGACTTCTTTAGGGGTAATTGGGGTGTTTCGTGGAGAACGAGGCAACCAGTTATTTTAGACATAATTACTAGTTTACCGGCAACATTAGAGTTAACAATTACTGCTTTTATATTAGCATTTATTATTGGAGTTATACTTGGACTTATAGCAGCTATTAATTATGGTAAGGTGATTGATAAAGTTATATCAGTGTTCAGTATAATTGCAGCTTCAATACCAGTATTTTGGCTAGGCTTAGTGCTTCAAACAATATTTAGCATATGGTATCCAATATTGCCTGGTGGTATGAGAGTAGATCCCTCCTTGGTGATAGGGACAGGGTTTAAACCTATTACAAACTTCTATATATTAGACTCATTAATACAGCTTAATTTTCCAGTGTTATTAGATGTACTTAAACGCATGATATTACCCGTAATAACGCTCATGATGTATCCACTGGGATTAACGATTAGAATGACTAGGTCTATGGCTATAGAATCTCTGCAGGAAATTTATGTTAAAGCACTTGAAGTATGGGGTTTACCTAGGAGTAAAATGCTTTATAAATATGTCTTAAAGAACGTTATTGCACCTGTAATTGCTTCTCTAGGGTTAAGCTTTGGCTATACTATTACAGGAGCTTTAATGGTAGAGCTCATTTTCGTATATCCTGGCATAGGTTACTACGTGGGGATGGCTCTATTAAGTTTTGATTACCCAGCTATACTTGGAGGAATAGTCTTTGTTGCCATTATATACTCCCTAGTTAACCTCGTAGTCGACATTATACACGCATGGATAGATCCTAGGGTGAAATTCTAGTGGGTCTTTTTCCACGTGACTTCTTTAAATTCCTAGTTAAAAGACCACTCTACACTACTGGATTCATAATAGTAGTAGCTTTTATCATCTTAGGGTGTATAGCGCCATATATACTTACTAAGCCTGAAGATGCCTGGGGAGTTACATATGACTTAAATAAAGCGTTTCAACCCCCTTCACCAGAATATCCCTTTGGCACAGATGCATATGGGAGAGATATGTTAAATAGAGTTATTTTAGGTTCAAGATACTCGCTCATAATAGCAGTGTGCGTCGTCGGCCTCTCATTAATAATAGGTGTTATTGTTGGACTAGTAGCAGGCTATTTAGCCGGCATCATTGGTACTGTTTTAATGAGACTCACTGATATGTTCTTAGCATATCCACCACTCCTATTAGCAGTAGCGTTTGCAAGTGTTCTTGGACGTGGTGTGTTAACTACAATTATAGCCCTGGCTATTTCTTGGTGGCCTTGGTATGCTAGACTAATGTATGTTAGTGTAAATTCTGTTAAATCAGCACTATATGTAGAAGCCGCTAAGGTAATAGGACTAAGTAAGTTTACAATTATGACTAAGTATATTTTGCCTAACTCCCTTATCCCAGTAGTAACTCAAGCAATGCTAGATATGGGTTCCGCTATATTAGAGGCATCAGCCCTCAGTTTTCTAGGTGTTGGAGTACCACCACCAATACCTGAGTGGGGTAGGCTGATAAGTGAGGGCTGGGTTTATGTTAGTAAAGCTTATTGGATAACTTTCTTCCCGGGACTCGTGCTCTTAGTAACAGTTGTAGGTTTTAATTTACTTGGTGACGCGGTGAAAGAGTATATGAATCCTAGATTAAGAAGCATTGTTGCTAAGAGGTAATACTTGATGAGTACAAGTAAACCTCTATTATCTATTCGAGGTCTAAGTATAGATTACTATACACTCAGCGGTATAATACACGCTGTGAGGAGAGTAGATTTAGAACTCTGTAGTGGCGAATCACTCTGTATTGTAGGTGAAAGTGGTAGTGGTAAATCAACACTTGGAGTAGCTCTTTCACTAGCATTACCACTTAACGCTGTTGTAAAGAGTGGTAGTATAATTTACAATGATATAGACTTGTTAAGAGCCCGCAGAGACGTTATTAATAAAATTAAGGGGAGAGAGATAACGATGATATTCCAAGATCCCTTGGCAACTTTTAGCCCACTACACACTATAGGAGAACACCTAGAAGACATAGCTATTAGTAAGCTTGGGGTATCAAAGAGAGAGGCTAGTAACATAGTAGTTGATGTTTTAAAGAAAGTCCGCATGCCTGATGTTGATAGAGTGTTAAAATCTTACCCACATGAACTCTCAGGAGGAATGTTACAGAGAGCAGCTATAGGTGCAGCAATACTCACTAAGCCTAAAATAATAGTGGCTGATGAACCAACATCAATGCTTGACGCTACTATTCAAGCTCAAATTCTAAGCTTACTGAAAGAACTCGTGAAGTCTGAGGGTACAAGTTTAGTATTAATAACACACAATTTAGGTGTTGCATTAAGGGTCTGTGAGAAAACGGCAATTATGTATGCCGGTGTAATCGTCGAAGATGGCAGTACTCTAGATATTATTAAGGAGCCATTACACCCATATACTAAGAGCTTACTAGCAGCAATACCTAGGAGTTCTCATAGAGTATCTAGAATAATTCACATACAGGGTGAACCACTAGATCCACGCTTAGAGGTGTCGGGTTGTCCTTTTGCAAATAGATGTCCAAGTGCACGT